>NZ_JAYGHG010000001.1:0-221965 GCF_034931085.1 Nodularia harveyana UHCC-0300
GTACCGTAGGGCATACGGGAACTTCGGTTCGGCTTCGCTCACCGAGCGTAGTCGAGGTGAACGCTTCAGGAGATTCGACCTCTACTCATACTGGAGAAATCCTGTATGAGCAAGTTGGGTCTATGAATGAAGAATCCTCTCGCCTTTAGGCTGAGGAGTGTCAACCCGTGATATGTTTATTTCCTGTGTTCAGGACTGCATGAGTGGCGCAAGTTCTTATGATGTTTTGGGTGGTTTATTTCGGGAAATGAATCAACCAGGAAAAACGCCAGCCGGACGTTATCAAGGTGTAGATTATTTTAATGGCGGCTTATTTTCCCACATTCAAGCGATTGAATTGACTAGGGAAGAATTGAATTTTTTAGATGTCTCAGCTAAGGAGAATTGGAGTCAGGTACGTCCGCCTATTTTTGGCAATATATTTGAAGGGACGGTAGATAAAAAAGAGCGTCACGCGAAGGGTATTCATTACACCTCGGAAGCGGATATTATGAAAATTGTCCGCCCGACTATTAGCCGTTATTGGGAAGATAGAATTGATGGAGCTAATTCTATTAAACAACTCTCTCAACTGCAATTAGAATTACAAAGTTATCGCGTTCTTGACCCGGCTTGTGGTTCTGGTAATTTTCTCTATATGGCGTATCAGGAACTGAAAAGAATTGAAAATGATCTATTAAAGAAGTTACAACTGCGTCGAAAATCAAAAGATAAGCAAATGCTGATTGGTTTGGTGACTCCTCTGCAATTTTATGGGATGGATACGAATCCCTTTGCGGTGGAATTGGCGAGGGTTACATTGATGATTGCGCGGAAGATTGCAATTGATAATTTACAATTAACTGAGCCTCCCTTACCTTTGGATTCTTTGGATAAAAATATTGTTCGTCAGGATGCTTTATTTAGTGAATGGCCAAAGGCTAATGCAATTATTGGTAATCCGCCATTTTTAGGTGGGAAACATATTAGAACAGCGTTAGGTGATGAATATATAGATAAAGTTTTTAAACGCTTTTCTGATGTGAAAGATTCAGTAGATTTTTGTGCTTATTGGTTTCGGTTAGCTCATGAAAATATTGATGAAAAAGGTAGAGTCGGTTTAGTTGCGACTAACTCTATTAGTCAAGGTAAAAGCAGGGTTGCAGCTTTAGATTATATTACTCAAAATCATGGTTATATTCATGAGGCTGTTTCGACACAACCTTGGTCGGGTGAAGCTAAGGTTCATGTGAGTATTGTGAATTGGTGTAGGGATAAACCGGAAAAATATTATTTAGATAATCAGATAGTTTCACAAATAAATTCTGCACTGAAATCTAGTATTGATGTTTCTCAAGCTGTGCGTTTAAAAGCAAACCTCAATAAATGCTTTCAGGGTGTGATTCCTGTAGGTGAGGGTTTTATTGTAACCAAAGAACAAGTAGAGGAATGGATAAAAGCTAGTGGTAAAAATAAAGAGGTTTTAAAACTGTTTTCAATGGGTGCGAATTTAGCTAAAAATCCTCTGGGAAAACCAGAAAGATGGATTATTGATTTTAATGATATGAGCATTGAGGATGCTAGTGATTATAAATTACCATTTGAATACATTAAAAAAACTGTGAAACCACAGAGAGATAATAATAGAGATGCTAAAGCAAGACAATATTGGTGGAAATTCTTGCGTCATCGTTCCGAAATGAGAATAGCAATTTCATCTCTATCTTTTTACTTCACTGTACCCAGAGTTTCAAAATGGGCTATATTTATTCCAGCACCTTTAAATTGGCTCCCTGGTGATTTAAATATTGTTATGGCATCAGATGATTTTTATATTTTGGGTATCCTCACATCTGAAGTACATCGCGTTTGGGTAAAAGCTCAAAGTTCAACTTTAAAGGGTGATACTCGTTACACTCACAATAGCTGCTTTGAAACATTCCCCTTTCCCCAAAACCCTGATGCTAAATTAGTCAATAAAATCCGCAGTAAAGCTGAAGAAATCCATCAATATCGGACTCAGCAAATGGAGTTGAAACAATGGGGAATCACGACACTATATAATAAATTCTTTAACGAACCCAGCAGCCAACTTTATCAACTACATGAACAGTTAGATAAATTAGTAATGCAAGCATATATTTTTAAAATCAAAGATGATATTTTAGAAAAACTGCTGACCTTAAATTTAGAATTAGCCGAGAAAGAAAAACAAGGTGAAATCGTCATTGGTCCTTGGTCACCAAATTAAAATAGAAGAGGAGTGTCACGCAAAGGCGCAAAGGCGCAAAGGTAAGAATGTCAGCTTTCTCTAACCTCAGCGAACCTTTGCGTTAACCTTAGCGAACCTCTGCGTTTAAAATTCCATCTTTATGAAAACAGACAGCATCTTTTATCGCCTATTTCAAGAAATCCCTAGCATCTTTTTTGAACTCATTGGTAATTCTCCTGAAGAAGCTAATAAGTATCAATTTTCCTCAGTTGAAGTTAAACAAACGTCCTTCCGACTTGATGGTGTTTTTCTACCTATACAAACAGTAGAAAACCCAATTTATTTTGTGGAAGTGCAATTTCAAGCGGATGGTGAAATTTACTCACGACTGTTTGCGGAAGTATGTTTGTACCTCCGGCAAAATCAACCCCAAAATGACTGGAGTGCGGTGGTGCTATACCCAACGAGGAGTATAGATATAAGTAGTATTAAACATTACCAAGAGTTCTTCACAAGTGAGCGAGTTAGGCGGATTTATCTGGATGAATTAGGTGAATCTACGTCGCTACCCATTGGCATTGCTACTATTAAATTAATCATTGCTAACGAAGATCAGGCTATCGCACAAGGTAAAGAGTTAATCCGCAGAACCAAACAAGAAATTAACTCGCAGCGACAACAACAGTTATTACAATTAATAGAGACAATCTTGGTTTACAAATTACCCCAAATGAGCAGGGAGGACATAGAAGCCATGTTTGGATTAAGTGAGTTAAAGCAAACCAGATTTTATCAGGAAGCCTTTCAAGAAGGTGAGGAAGAAGGCGAACGCAAAGGCAAATTAAAAGCAGTTCCACCAATGTTAGCCGCAGGATTAACTGTAGAGCAAATAGCCGCAGCTTTAGAACTGAGTGTAGAAGATGTCAGACAGGCTACACAAAAACCTGATAACGACTAATAAAACCTCAGCGAATCTTTGCGTTAACCTTAGCGAACCTCTGCGTTTAAACCTCCCCATTCTCAGAGAGTGCAAAAAAGCATAAACTTGAGTTAATTATTGTTAATATTGAAGACGGTGTTAGCACTTCGTCCTTAACTACCCATACCCTAGCTGAGAGAAACTTGATGCTGCGATTAGAACATATCAGTAAAATTTATCCCACAGGCGAGGTTCTCAAAGATATCAACTGGGAAGTCAAACCTGGCGATCGCATTGGCTTAGTCGGTGTCAATGGTGCGGGAAAATCCACCCAGCTAAAAATTATCACTGGGGAAATAGAACCCACCGCCGGCGAAATCGTTCGTCCCTCCAGTTTGCACATAGCCTACCTCAACCAAGAGTTTGAAGTAGATCCCGGTCGCACAGTCAGAGAAGAATTTTGGATCGTCTTTGAAGAAGCCAATAGAGTACAAATGTCTCTGGCGCAAGTACAGCGCGATATGGAAACGGCGACCCCAGAAGAACTGGATAAACTAATTGATAAACTAGATC
This sequence comes from Nodularia harveyana UHCC-0300, assembly GCF_034931085.1. NCBI lineage: Bacteria > Bacillati > Cyanobacteriota > Cyanophyceae > Nostocales > Nodulariaceae > Nodularia > Nodularia harveyana. Next base: position 3,684 of record NZ_JAYGHG010000001.1, read on the forward strand.
GCTTACAGCGTCAGTTTGAAGCCCTGGATGGCTATAACTTAGATGCACGCATCGGGAAAATTTTACCAGAGATGGGGTTTGATGCTGAAGATGGCGATCGCCTCGTGAGTGCTTTCTCCGGGGGTTGGCAAATGCGGATGAGTTTAGGTAAAATTCTCCTGCAAAAACCCGACCTCTTACTACTGGACGAACCGACAAACCATTTAGATTTAGAAACCATTGAGTGGCTAGAGAATTACCTGAAAAATCTGAATACACCAATGGTAATCGTCTCCCATGACCGGGAGTTCCTAGACCGCCTCTGCACTCACATTGTGGAAACAGAACGTGGTGTTTCTACCACCTACCTGGGTAACTATTCAGCATACCTAGAACAAAAAGCCGAAAATCAACTAGCACAACTCAGCGCCTACGAACGCCAACAGAAGGAACTAGAGAAACAGCAAACATTCGTTGACAGATTTCGCGCCAGTGCAACTCGCAGTACCCAGGCGAAAAGCCGGGAAAAACAACTAGAAAAAGTTGAGCGCATTGATGCACCTATTGCGGGTGTGAAAACCCTGCACTTCCGCTTTCCTCCCGCACCCCGCAGTGGACGGGAAGTAGTGGAAATTAAAGATTTAACTCATGTTTATGATGATAAAATCTTATTTTTAGCCAGCAACCTCTTAATAGAAAGAGGCGATCGCATTGCCTTTCTTGGCCCCAACGGTGCGGGTAAATCTACTCTCCTACGGGTAATCATGGGTATGGAACCACCCACAGAAGGCATTGTTAAATTAGGCGATCATAATGTCATTCCCGGCTACTTTGAGCAGAATCAAGCCGAAGCCTTGGACTTAAAGAAAACAGTCATGGAAACCATCCATGATGAAGTTCCCGACTGGACAAACGAAGAAGTCCGCAGACTGTTAGGAAGATTTTTGTTCTCAGGCGAGACAGTATTTAAGCCAGTAGGGGCATTAAGTGGAGGAGAAAAAGCACGTTTAGCATTGGCGAAGATGCTATTACGTCCAGCCAATCTCCTGATTTTAGATGAGCCGACCAACCACCTAGATATTCCAGCTAAAGAAATGTTGGAAGAATCCTTAAAGAACTATGATGCTACAGCCATTGTAGTTTCCCACGACCGCTATTTTATCTCCCAAGTAGCTAACAAAATTGTCGAAATCCGCGACGGTGAATTCCGTGTGTACTTAGGAGATTACCATTACTACCTGGATAAAATTGCCGAAGAAAAGGAACAAGCTAAATTAGCTGCCATAGCTGCCGAAAAAGCTGCTAAAAAAGCTGCTAAAGCCGCTAAATCTTCGGGAAAAAGTAAATGATTAACTGCCCAGTAGTGGCCGTTAAAGGCTACTACTAACTAATGACTTTTTTAGTCAATAGAAATAAAATTCCCCTAATTAATAGGTAGAAATTCACTTGCACTGGTGATTAGCAGTGGTATTATTCGGATATTACAAAAAGTAAAGGGCAATTTTACTATGACCAAAGCACCTGTTGCTCCTGTGGTGCTAGTCATTTTAGACGGGTGGGGACACTGTGAGGAACAGCGAGGAAACGCAATTGTCGCTGCTCAAACTCCCATTATGGAAAGCTTATGGACAGCTTACCCGCACACCCTCATTAGCACATCAGGAAAAGCCGTAGGGTTGCCAGAAGGTCAGATGGGCAACTCGGAAGTAGGTCATTTGAATATTGGCGCTGGAAGAGTAGTACCTCAAGAATTGGTACGCATCTCGGATGCGGTGGAAGATGGTTCTATTCTCAATAATCCAGCACTTGTCAAAATTTGCCAGAAAGTTAGTTCTGGAAATGGCAAGTTACATCTAGTGGGTCTTTGTTCTGAGGGAGGGGTACACTCTCATCTCAGCCATCTCTTCGGACTACTAGATTTAGCCAAGAAACACGAACTTTCACAAGTTTGTATCCACGCCATCACCGACGGTCGTGATACAGCCCCTACGGAGGGGATTAAAGCCATCAAGCTATTGCAGGATCAGATAGACCAGAAGGGAATTGGACGCATAGTCTCCCTAAGTGGTCGTTACTACGCTATGGATCGGGATAACCGTTGGGATCGGGTACAACGTGCATACAACGTGATGACTCAAGATACTACGGTTGATGGTCGTCAGGCTGAGGAAATCTTGTCAGCATCTTACGCTGAGGGTGTGAAGGATGAGTTTATCAATCCAGTCCGGATTGCCCCTGGCGCAATAGAAGCAGGGGACGGTGTGATCTTCTTCAACTTCCGCCCAGACCGCGCCAGACAGTTGACCCAGGCTTTTGTCAGTTCCAAATTTACTGGCTTTGAAAGACAACAAATTCAGCCGTTGTCCTTTGCTACTTTTACTCAATACGATTCAGACCTACCAGTGGCTGTAGCTTTTGAACCGCAAAATTTGAGTAATATTTTAGGTGAGGTGGTGGCTAATCATGGGATGCAGCAGTTTCGGACTGCGGAAACTGAAAAATATGCCCATGTCACCTATTTCTTTAATGGGGGACTAGAGGAACCTTTTGCTGGGGAAGACCGCGAACTGGTAAGTAGTCCAATGGTAGCAACTTACGACAAAGCCCCAACGATGTCGGCAGAAGCAGTCACTGATGTGGCGATCGCCGCGATTAAAAAGGGTGTTTACTCTTTAGTAGTGATTAACTATGCTAACCCAGACATGGTAGGGCATACTGGTCAAATAGAAGCCACTGTTACAGCTATTCAAGCAGTGGATCACTGTTTAGGTCGCTTACTCACCAGCATCAGTAAAGCCGGAGGTACAGCACTTATTACTGCTGATCACGGTAACGCTGAGTATATGCTAGATGAAGAAGGTAATCCCTGGACAGCTCACACTACTAACCCAGTACCTTTTATCTTAGTAGAAGGAGAAACTGTGAAAATCCCTGGACATGGTACAAATGTTCACCTGCGAAGCGATGGTAAGCTAGCAGACATTGCACCCACAATTCTAGAGATTTTACAGCTGCCGCAACCGTCAGAAATGACTGGGCGATCGCTATTGACACCAGCCGGATATGATGTGCAAACCACTCGTACCCCTGTAGAAGCTGGTATGTAAACAAGCTTAGGAGTGAAAAGTTTTCTCACTCCTAACTTCTGGTCTGAATTTAAAATTTGTTATGAGAGAGATTCTTAACTATGACAGCTACTAATATTGTGCAAATTGTTTGGGCGCTTTCTGCTTTAGGTGTAATTATTTTAGTACTCCTACATAGCCCCAAAGGTGATGGAATTGCCATTGGTGGACAAACCCAATTATTCAGCAGCACCAAAAGCGCAGAGGATACCTTAAACCGAATCACCTGGGCGCTCACAGTTATATTTATGAGTTTAACAGTGGTTTTAAGTGCCGGTTGGCTGTCTCGATAAACGTCTGGGAATAGGATAATGGGAAGTGAAATTTCATACCCCAAACCTAATATCAAGCAAAATTTTAATATCCCACGATTATTAGCTTTTCCGCCCCAAGCCTCTTACTGAAACGGTACTCTGTTCAGTGGTGAGATGTAAGGCGGTTAAAAACCGTGACCTCTGACCAATTCAATCCGCAGGATTGACAGGAAGGGGGTCAGAGTCGTTTTTAACAATCTCTGTTTCGACTTCGCTCAACACAAGTGTATTTGGTAATCTGTCAACCCAGTCTTCTACTATCTGTGTAACTGTCTTATCTTTGATTACGGCATAAGAACGAAGTTTATTTAATCTGCGCTCCGACATTCTGACATTTAATCTAGTAGTTTTCATTTTTGTCTACCCATTGTTGTCACTTTTATACTATCATAGCCATAGTGGTTGAGGGAAAACAAGTGAGAACAGCATACCAATATAAGCTGCGGCCAACAAAGCAACAAGCCATTGAGATAGACCGATGGCTGTCTATGCTATGCGCTCAATACAATTATCTGTTGGCTGACAGGTTTAACTGGTATGAGCAAAATCGTTGTCCTATCAACGCTTGTCCTCTTGTTTGTCATCTTCTAGAATTACGGGATAATCCTAATTACTACAGTCAAAAGAAAACACTACCTAAGCTAAAGAAAACCCATTCCCATTACGGTGAAATATACTCACAAGTTTTGCAGGATATGGTTAAGCGAGTCAAGGTAACTTTTGACCGTTTCTTAAGTGGTGATAGTAACGGAAAACGTAGTGGTAGACCCAGATTTAAGCCTCGGAGTCGTTATAGAACTTTTACTTATCCACAAATAAAAGATGGATGTTTGCAAGGTAATTTAATTAAACTTCCGATGTTTGGTAAGGTAAAAATTATTTTGCATCGTTCTGTCCCTGATGGTTTTAAAATCAAAACTGCTTCAGTCACTAAAAAAGCTGACGGTTACTATTTAACTCTCAGTCTGGAAGATGCGACAGTCCCAACGATTAAGCCTGATTTTAACCCAGATTCCATAACTGGGATTGATGTTGGTTTAAAAGAGTTTTTGACAACTTCTGAAGGCGAAACCATTGATATACCTCAACACTACCGTAAATCTCAAAAACGTTTAAGAGTTATTCAAAAACGTGTTTCCCGTCGCAAAAAAGGTAGTAACAGAAGACTAAAAGCAGTAAAACAACTGGGCCGGCAATATAAAAAAGTTGCTGACAGACGTAAAGATTTTCATTTCAAAACTGCCAGCAACTTATTAACAAAATATGATGTTGTTGCTGTTGAGGATTTGAATGTAAAAGGGCTTGCACAGACTCGATTGGCTAAGTCTGTACTTGATGCTGGATGGTCAAGCTTTCTGTCGATACTGACAAATAAAGCCGTAAATGCTGGTTTGTTGGTTATCCCAGTCAAAGCGTCCGGCACAAGTCAAGATTGTTGTAATTGTGGTGTGAAAGTTCCTAAAAAACTGCATGAACGCTGGCATGACTGTCCCCATTGTGGATGCAGTCTAGACCGTGACCATAATGCAGCGATAAACATCAAAAATAGAGCGGTAGGGCATTCCGTTCTTAAAGCTCAGTTAACGTCCCAAGCAATAGCCGGAGTCGCTGAGAAGCCTACACTGTACTTTACTCAGTCAGTGTAGGAGTATGTCACCAGTTCTGTCCTTATTCATGGGCGTAGGGCTGCTAATTATTTTTACTAGCTTGTCCTCTAATGCTGTAGTACAAAGCACCCCTATTTTACCATCGCCTCATCCCCTACCACCCACACTAGCGCAATGGCAAGATCAGACAAATAGTGGTGATTACTTTTCCCAGGTGGAAAAAACACAGGTAGGTTATTTAGTCTGGTCGCAATTTCCGATTAAAGTATATATAGAAAAATCACAAAAAGAGAGTAATAACCAAGCTCAAGTATGGTTTAGCACTGTCTTACAAACTGTGGAAGAATGGAGTGCGTATTTGCCCTTAGTTGTGGTGGAACAGCCGGATATGGCTGATATTAATATTTTCCGAAAATCGCCACCTCTGCAATTTTCCCGTGGTGATAAATTTCCCCGTGCGCGTTCTGCACAAGCTAGTTATGAGTTATATACCAAGAATAATATTTTATCCCACCGTTTCACTATCTTATTGAGTCCTAGCCAAACAGGTATATTTCTAGAAGCAGCAGCCCGCCATGAATTAGGTCACGCTTTAGGAATTTGGGGACATAGTGATTTAACAACGGATGCTTTATACTTTTCCCAAGTCCGCAACCCGCCACCTATTTCTCCCAGAGATGTAAATACTCTGAAGCGGGTTTATGAACAGCCGACGAGTTTGGGATGGTTGTTAGATAAATAAGAAAAAATTATATTTTTTCTTTTCTGGAATACACAGATATTAAACGATGTCTAACTAAGTAGTCAATTTGGTAAATGAGCGCTCCTTGAATTAACCACATAAAACCAAATATTACTATTATTGTCTGTTGAAATAGTGTGTAGCTTTCAACAGCCGTTGCATAACTAAGTTGAAATAAAGGTAAAACAATAGTCAAAACTAAAAAACTTATCAGCGTAGATAAAGTAATTACAAGCCAAGCATATATTCCTTCCCACCAACTCATTAATTTGGGGATTAATCCTTTGACCATACCTATTTCTGGTGCTTGAATTTCCGGAATAAAACGACTGAAAATTAAATGCATAAAGTGATGGGTAAAAGCAATAACTGGAATTGGAGAGAGAAGGGTTATTATGATGAATATAGCTAGAATTTCTGGACTACGTGTAAAATTAGCAAAATTGTAGCCTACTTTTACTAAAATCTCAGCTACAAATATAATCACTCGGAGAAATAGTGTCAAAACGAATGATTTTAGCCAACAGCTAGGATAAGGTAGCCATAGAGGCCAACGAGATTTTTTAAATTTTTGCTTCTCATCTCCCGAAATATTTGGTTTCGTCATATCAATGAGGGTAAGATTCAAGAAAATAAACTTATAACTTCAATATTCCCTTTTTATAAGCATAAATATCACTTTTAATTTGTTTGATGTTTTTCCTGTTTTGGCACGGGGATGAGTAAATATTAATTTTTTTTTAAATACTAAGATTAGGTATTCTCAACAAAAAAAGTAGAGACATTCTCTAGAACGTCCCTACAATTGTTTTGAAAAAAGCGGATTTAAATTTTATCGATGTCTAAGAGTGCGATCGCCTGTTAAATTTAAACGCGACGCAGATTTAGCAATTCTTCGGGAGAAGCCAACATATCAATGGCTACGAAGAAAATTTTGCCTTCGGGATTAATTAAGAACCGCCAAGCAATATTCATCCCCACAGTTACACCGAACCAGGGAGTTTGAACAACACCTGTAATTTTAAGTTGCTTAGAACCATCAGGCTGATCTTCGCAGATACCTTGTTTTGGCATCATGTTCAGTCCTTGGGCTTCTTCGCGCATATATTTGGCGATCGCCTTATGTCCAACAATTGGTTTTTGGAATGGTGGTTGTAGCGCACCTTCGGGAGTAAACAGACTAATAGCTTTATCAAAGTTGTCCGCATTCATCGCTTCAATATAGCTCAGTACAGCAGGCTCTGTCACACCATCAATTTTGACTGAAGAGATAGATGGGGCAGTACGAGCAAATGCAGGTTCCTCAACGGCTTTAGGATAGCTACTTGGCCCCAAATCAGAGGTATCAAAGCCCATATTTACTACAGTATTCCGTAGCACTGTAATTTGCTGACCTGGATCAAGTTTCTTGGTTGCTTCTAGTACTACTTGCACACCAGGAGACATTTGATAACCACTAGGGATGGGAGTAACCACACCCTGCTTCATCAATTCTCCCAACTCGTACCAAAAAGCTAGTTTGGTATTAACACTGAAGAAACCATAAGAACGGCTAATGGGAGCATCAGCACGATTAGCAAGATCACGCATTACTTGTGTTTGCTCTTCTTGGGGCATTTTCTTAATTTGGGTGAGCAAACTTTCTGCTAGTTGCAAGCGTGCGGCTCCAGGTGCTGCGGGTGTAATTGTCTTACCCATTTCAGTGTAGGCGTACCAAAGATATGCCAATTGGTCATCAACACTCAGTTGATCAAACAGGGCGATGGTAGCGGGAATCGGGCTAGGAACCTGAGTATTAGAGAATATATTTTGAGCGGACTGGATAGTTAAAGCCATATTCAAAATTAGTTATGAGGTTTGTTCAGTATGTAGTGAATTGTAAAATAAATCTTACATTTTGTAAAGTTATTTGATAAAAACTTGACATACTTCTGTAAAAGTAACCTCTAATACAGCATTCTAGAAATTAGAGGCTGGGAATTGGTAAACACAAAGACTTTCCCCCGCTCCTTCTCGGCCTACAACCTCATGAATCAGGAATCTATTTCCAGGATATTTTTCCTAAGCATGGTAAATTAAGCACTTACGAATAAGCACTAAAAACTGCACTCAGGAGGGTAATATTTCACACTTTAGGACTGAGAGTTACTGGCCACTGTGCTAAAACTTCCTTATATAATTCTTCTAACTGAATAATATTTTTACTGAGGGTATAGCGGTCTAAAACACGCTGTCTAGCTTTCAGCCCCAGTAAAGCAGTTAACTCAGGATGGTCTTGGAATAGGGGTAAGAGGGTTCTTAATTGCGATCGCACAGTCTTAGTCTTTAAAACTACACCCGCTCCTGCCTCTAAAACCTCTCCATCTGCACCCACGTCCGTAGCTAAACAAGCTATTCCACAAGCCATTGCTTCTAAGAGAGACAGAGACAACCCCTCCACCAATGAAGGCAAAATAAATACATCCGCACCGCGTAAAATATCGATACGTCGCTGTTCTTCTGCTACAAATCCCAACCAAATCACCCCAGATTCTGAACCATAAAATGGTTCCAAAGAAGACTTCAAAGAACCATCACCCACAATCAACAACTTGCTACCAGACCTCATTTGTGATTGCTTCCAAGCCCGCAGCAGCGATTCCACATTTTTTTCTGGTGCTATGCGACCTTGATAAACAAACAAACGTTCCGCCTTGAACTCCTCTTTAATTTTCGAGTCTCCTGGAGAAAACTTCGTAGTATCAACCCCATTAGGAATCACGACAATTTTCTTTTCCTTCACACCCAGACTGGCTAATAACTCGCGCTGAATTTGGGAAAACACAATCACGCGGTCATAGTTCGCTAAACAAGGCGCGTAAAGTTGATAAGCTAACATCTGTGTTCCCGAGATGAATTTTGCCCCTTTACCTGCAAATGCTGTGTGAAAAGTCGCAATCAGAGGTAACTTTAATTGCTCGCATATCTCTGGGAGCATAAAGTCCAAGGGCGATAAACTCAGAGAAGCATGGACTATATCCGGTTTGATTTCCCGTAGCGAATCTGTTAATACCTTCGTCGCTTTCAAAGTGGGAATTGTGTAAACCTGGGACTTATAAAGAAAAGGTAGGGATACTTCTTGAAAATTCTCCCAATTGTCAGATTCTGATGCTTCTTGAGCAAAGTGTAGAAAACTAACTTGGTGTTTCCGATGCAAGGCATTTGTAACTTCTCGACTGTAGGTGACATTCCCACAAAAGGGTGATTTTTTTCCAATCCAGGCTATATGCATTCTTTATTCGCTATTCAGAAAAGCGGGTTTGAATTATCATTTTTTTTAGTTGCTTGGCTTTTAAAGCTGAATAAAAATCCACAATACTCAAATCAACTAGTCAAGCTAGATTACTATTAAATCAGTGGATTTAGAGCTTTTGCACCTAAATATTACAAGTATCGTCTGATGGTAAAAAGTTAATTGACCAGAGATGAAAACAGATAATTAGACTGGTCAGATATTTTGTTAATAACTATTTATTAATAATAAAGTTCGTGTTAGTGAATCTCATTGATAGCTAGCCAGTCCATAATGGATTTTGGCCTTATTTTAGCATGAGAGTAGACTTTTTTAGTAACTCTCTGTGACTTCTAATATCTGGAATTATATATTATGGAGTAATCACTAGGTATGAGAGTTATGCCAAGTTAATAAACCTCCGAAGAAAACAGTTACAGCTAATACCAGAAAAACTGCTGGTAATCCTATCAATGTTTCAGCTACTCCGGCTAATGCTAGAGGTAAAGTCAAGGCGATATTAATCACATTATTTTGCAGACCAAACACCTTACCACGCATATCTGGAGGGGTTTCTGTTTGAATAGTGGTTTGCATCGGGATACCAACTAGCGAGCCAAACACACCCAACAGGCCTACTAACAGTAGAATAATTCCTAGTTGTGTAGCAAATACTGATAAACCAATTAGAGTCACTGACATACCTAAGCAACCGCAGAGACTGAGTTGGGAGTAGGAGAAGCGTTGACCAAAATGACCGATAATTGTCGCCCCAACGGCCATACCAATACCACCAAATGCTAGTAAAAAGCCAAATTGGGAGGCTTTTAAGTTAGGGATTATTTCTGCCATCCGCACAGCTAAAACAGTTAAAGCTGCGAAAACAGAAAATAAAATAGTCAGTTGTAGTAAAGCATTGCGGACAAGAGAATTAGCTTTAAGGTAAGACAAACCATCGCGTAAATCAGAGAAAACGTGAGGAAATTCTGTGTCCGGGTGGTGGGGTTTTTCTTTAGTTTTCAACAGCATCAAAATGAATCCAGCGATCGCATAACTACCACCTACCAACAGTTCCTTTCCGAATCCATCACTACCGCCAATTTGTAGCCACAGTGTATCAGCGATCGCTAACAGTGGTTCCCCAATAGCAAAACCCACAATCACCGAAGCCATCATGGTTGTCGTATAGAGAGAATTAGCTGAAAGTAAATGCTGTTCCTCCACCACCAAAGGAATAGCCGTTTGTTCTGCTGGAGCAAAAAACTGAGTCAGTGTAGAAACCAAAAAAGTCACACCTAAAATTATCCCAAAACCCACAGGTAACATCCCAATGGGTTGCCAATCATCAGTTAACCACAGTAAAAAAGGAATTGACAAAACGAGGATACCACGCCAGGCATTAGTTGTTACCAATACAGTCTTTTTCGACCACCGATCCACAAATACACCAGCCACAGAACCAAACAGTACAGCCGGAATCGTAAAAGCAATCATTAAAGCCGATACCCAACCGCTAATACTTTGATTACTGGCCTGAAACTGAGTATTAATTAAGCCAATCATCAGCACTAAATATACTTTATCTGCTATCTGGCAGAAAAGTTGACCACCCCAAAGAGCCAAAAAATTAGGATTTTTTAATACAGGTAAAAACCCTTGCTGTTCTCCATTTTCTAGTGTTATTTCATCACCAGCACCAGAGCCATTTAATTCTCTTGGTTCTGTTTCGGAAGTAGTTGACAAACTCCCACCATGATCATTTATCTCAGCTATGGATGCTTTGGGAACATTAGTTGTACTAATTTCTGGTGTCTGCTCTTGAACATTGGGAGTAACATCTGGTGTTGGCTGTTCTTGGCTATTTGTAGACTTAGAAACAGCACTCAAGTGATTATTGGCTGTAGGATCTGATACCCGATTTTGTTTTTTGGTGTGGTTTGGTGACAAAGGCAGGATTTTTCTATCCAAATCAGACGGTTGCATCATGGTTAGCGGCAAAATAAGAGTCAATCAAGGTAGCAGAGCGAATAGGGCGACCTAAATGATATTGAGCATATTGGCGCAAAATCTGCTCAACAGATAACCAGCTATAATTTTTGGCGGCCTCCATTCGCATTATCTCTGGTTGTGAGAGATATTGGAGCATAGCTAATTCTGTAGCATCCAAGTGACAAGAAATTACTGGTATTTCTTCTCGGTGAAAAACTGTTTTGTAATCTAAGTTTGGGTGATCTGCTGATGGAGATAGACCTGGCTCATCTCTTTGTTTTCGCAAATTTTCCCAAGCCTCTAAACAGACTGTACCACCAGCAGTCACACTAAATCCCACACGCCAGTTAGGGTCTGTAAAGTTCGGCTTTAAGGAGTTGTGAGTTAAGCAACAAGCTTGTACTTGAGGTGACAAACCTGCCAGAGCAAACAAGTGAAACACTCCATGAGCTAAGTGAGCATAAATAGCAGCATCTTGACTGGGTAATGCTTCCAATTGATCAAGATATTCATTGAGTAACTGGTAAAGTTCCTCTTGGGGTTGTTCACTCAAAGCCTGACACAGGACTATTTCGGCTAAATACTGACCAGCCGCCAGCTTCCCCAAATTTTGAGCCAGACCTGGGTAATTTTTGACAGTTTGTGCTTGTATGATTTTATCGAGCGATCGCCCTTTAGCAATCAGTAATTCATTCACCACAAACATACCAGTTCTAGCACCCAGGCTAGAGTTTTGCTTACGCGCCCCTGGTGCAACTGCTTGAATCAAACCGAATTCTTTCGTCAAAATAGTGACTATTCTATCGGATTCTCCCAGGACTTGGGCTTTGAGATTAATACCAGTGGCTTTATAGGTTCTACTCATTACTCATTAGTCATTGGCTATTCTTTGAGGACAAACAACCCATGACAAAAGACATAAAAATTATGACTATTCTTTATCCAGGTTATCGCGCTGGCGGAGCAAATCCAGACTACGAGACGTACCTAATCTAGTAGCGCCAGCTAGGATCAGCTCTATAGCTTCATTGTAGGTGCGAATACCCCCAGAAGCTTTAATTCCCACGGTTTCTTTGGTGATTTCCTTCAATAGCCGCACATCCGCCACAGTCCCACCACCATTCCAACCCGTACTAGTTTTTAAGAATCCCGCCCCGGCTTCCATAGATATTTCCGCAGCCAGTTTTTTTTCCCTATCAGTCAACAGATTAGTTTCCAGAATCACCTTGATGGTTTGCCCCGTTTCCTCGCAGATTTCCGCAATTTCCCGGTGAACTGCTTCAGTTTTGCCCGCCTTCAACCAACCCAAATTAATTACTACATCTAGCTCAGTCGCGCCATTTTCCGCAGCTTCCTGAGCCTCATAGAGCTTCACTGCTGAAGTTGTCGCCCCCATAGGAAAGCCAATAACAGTACAAACTTTGGGTTTTTTGCCGTGGAGGAGTTCTGCTGCTTGCTTCACATAGGACGGGTGAAGACAAACCGCCGCAAAGTTAAATCTGTCTGCTTCTTCACACCATTGCTCAACCTGCTCTGGAGTAGCCGTTGGCATCAGCAGAGAATGATCGATAAATGGCGCAATATCAATATCAGGATAGTCTGCTGCCATTGGATGTTTTGCCAGTATATTGATTATTAAAGTTTATAAAAAATTAAGACATTTCTTAATATATATATTAAAACACATATCTTCTGGGTTGAACCTGAAAATAACCTGCTGACCTAGTTTTCCCAGCCAAGCCCTAAGTATCTTTCAGGAAAATCAATTAAACACCCCGCCCTAGATGCAAGTCCAATTCTCCCCTCTCCTTACTAAGAAGGCTGGGAGTGAGTTTGGTCTATTTTATTAAAACCCCATTCCCAAGTATTAAACTTGACATTAGACAGTTGTCAGGTTATGAAAGTGAAATCTAATTTGTAAGCATCTTTGTCTGACAAAATTCTCCTCCTAGCGTGATTAGGAAAAATAACAAAATATTTAATAATACAGAATGGTTGACAGAAAACTCAAATGGGAAATTTCGTAAACAATGACTGAAGAATTAAATCAATCGACTATTGAGAAGACTTTTGAATGGCTCTATCAAAGAGCGATTAATGGAATACCTGGTTTTGATTCTGCATCAAAAATGGCTGAAAACTATCTTAATAGAGGGGGTTATTTAGAAGATAATGTCAATGCTCTAATCAAATTGCAAATTGTCAAAGCTGGAACATCGGGCTTTCTTACTGGTTTGGGTGGTCTGATAACGTTACCTGTTGCTGTACCTGCTAATCTCGCCAGTGTAATGTATGTTCATATCAGAATGATTGCAGCTATCGCCTACATGGGTGGATACGATCTTAACGACGATAAGGTTAAAACTTTAATTTATGCGTGTTTGGCTGGAAATTCTGCCAAAGATATTTTCAAACAGTCAGGAATAGTAGTTGGTAAAAAATTAACAACTTCAGTCATCAACAGTATTTCTAAAAAGACGATAGGAGAAATCAACAAAAGAGTTGGGTTTAAACTCATCACTAAATTTAGTGAAAAAGGTGCGATTGTTTTAGGCCGTGTAGTTCCTATTGTTGGTGGTGTTATTGGAGCGTCTGTTGATGGGGTAGCAACTCAAAGAGTTGGGAACATTGCCAGAGAAACATTTATTGGTAAAAAGCCTCAAAATTTATCTTTGGAGAGAGATAATTAATTGTCTTAGGGGTCAAATGAGCATCCGTGTAGAAACTTACGCTAAGGCTGCAACCCTTGCTTCGCATGACTATTACTACCGAAACACAGCATTTATATCAATTAAAAATAAACTATGAGCGATTACGATAGACTAAATGACTTAAAAGATATTTTGGACTTACTCTACGAAAAGCTGGGGGAGTTTGAAAAAGAGTTAATTATTAATGGTAGTAAACCTGCGAATTTTGAAATAAAGCAGCGTATTAAACGAGAGATTCTCCCTGCTATTCGTAAATACGAAACAGAATACTGGGAACTTTACCCACAAGAAGCAATTATTATATCTGATGAGGAAGCTGAAATCCAACTGGTTAAGGTAGAAAAAGCGGTTGTATCTATTGAACAGATATATCCTACTACCTATCCTTCAGAATTAATTTCTCTACTGCAAGAAATTCGAGACAAATTAGAAAAACAAGATAAAGCAGCTTCAGCCAAGTTGAAGTTAGTTTTGCCGTTAATTCCTGCGATCGCATCTTACGAACTAGAGATGGAGACAGAGGGATTGATGTACAAAGCTTGGGAGAAAATTAAAAGAATAGTTCGGAGATAGGCAATGTCAGCAGAATATCAAAAGCAAGTCTTAGAAGACCTAGAAAAAGCCAAAAGTAGCTGGCAAGAAAGAAAATACGCTTTTGAAATCGAAATAATTAGTATTGATGGTTTAGGGAAAAGACTTGAATACCAAAAAGAAATTCAAAGATGTAATGAAGAAATTCAGAGAATAAACACAGAAATAGAGTCTATTAAGCAGGAGTATCACCTAATAAAAAACCAACTAAATACTACTCAATTTTCTGGCTCATCGTTATCTACTCTTGATAAGAGTGAAAGAAAACCAAAAATTGGAATTGTTACAGCTTTGCCAGAAGAATATGCAGCAGTAATAAAATTACTTAAAAATCTTGAGAAGGTTTATTTTCCTGGAAGAAATGGAGGTCGCTCATATCATCTAGGAGATGTTTTTACAGAAGAGGGAGGAAAACATACTATTGTTTTGTGCCTAGCATCAATGGGAAATAATGTGGCAGCAATTCGTGCATCATTACTACTCAATCACTTTCCTGATCTTGAAGCGGTTATTATGGTAGGAATCGCAGGAGGAATTCCTTATCCAGAAAAACCAGATCACCATGTTCGCCTTGGAGATATAGTTATTTCTAATGGAGAAGGTGTTATTCAATACGATTTTGATAAAGAAACAATTACGGAAACTGTCCATAGACATTCCCCTCGACCTCCTAGTGCTTCATTAATAGAGCAAGTAAGACTTCTACAAGTGGGTGAGAGGTTAGGAGATAAACCCTGGTTAAAATTTATTGATAAAGCACTTTCAGAAGATGAGCAATGTCCTTCAATTGACAAAGATATCCTCAGCGATTCAACTAATCCCAGTATTGTAATTCAACATCCCCAAGATTCTAAACGCAAAGATGGTGAACCAAGAGTTTTCTTTGCTCCTATTGCTTCAGCTAACAAACTTTTAAAAAATCCAGTCAAACGAAATCAACTTCGAGATAAGTTTGGAGTTAAAGCTGTTGAAATGGAAAGTTCGGGAATTGCTGACACAACTTGGAATTATGAAATTGGTTATTTAGTTGTGCGTGGAATTTGTGACTATTGTGATTCAAATAAGAATGATGATTGGCACTCTTATGCAGCAGCAGTTGCAGCAGCTTATACAATTGCTTTACTTCAATCGATACCAGTCCCAAAGTTATAGAGCCTCAAGCAACTGAAATAAAACTTGAGGTACGAAAGAATCACGACATTAAAGACAACCCTCGAAAGGAAGTTACAGAAATTACGCTTTTAGGTCGTACAGTATTCAAAATGGAAAAAACACGTTATCTGTAGTATTCAAATAAAAACGGAGTATTTCAATGGATTATCAACAAGAGGAAATAAAAAATCTAGAGAGCATTATAAGTGAATTACAAAGAAGAAAGCACTATTTTGGAATCGAAAAAGCTACTACTGATAGTCCAGGCAAAAAATTTGAGTGCGAAAAGGAAATTCAGAAATGTGAACAAGAAATAAAGGAAAATTATCAAAAAATAGAATTATTAAAAAATCAAAATCAACAAGAAAATTCAATAATTTGGAGTGAATTAAGTCAAAAAATTCAACATATTCCAATCCAAGATGAAACTATTGAATATTTTGTTGCAAGCCGCATAACTGAGCCTGTTGTGGATTTTCAATGGAAAGAATTGGTCATTTTATCACTTACTAAACTAAGGCAAACATCTACTCAAACAGAAGATTCAAGAACCGTTTCGACTGATTATGTAATAAATAGGCTATTACGGCTCGATAAATCAAAGGAGCAATCTCGTGCATTAGCTCTATTTGCATTAGAATACTTAGCTGAAGAAGCAACAGAAAATGAGCTTGAAGAGAAAACAGTTGAATTTATTATTGATAATGCAATAAAAACTCTCAACGAAAATGATGGTCGCACCAGTAAACCAATTACCAGGATCGACAAAGCTTTTGAGAAATTACTGCGTTCTTCCTATTTTGCGAAAATATGTCAAGATAGATTGATACAAAGCTATATCTCAGCTTATGATAGACATCGCACTACAATTGGATGTCTTTTTATGTATACTCTGAATGACATCGAAGTCCTCAATGCTAGAAATTCTAATCAAAAGTTAAATCCTCTTCTAGAAAAGTTGACTAATGCTAGATTAGTTGAAGATCGTGTTAAAGCAGGGCTTAAATTGGTTAACGAGTTTTTTCTTCCACATCTAAACAATAACCTCATAGAAATAGATTTTTTGCCACAAGAACTGTTAAGTTTGACAATTAAAATTCTGCTTAAAATTATTAGTGAGAATGTAACAGATAACAATGCAGTTTCAACTACTGCGCTCTGGGCTTTAAGATGGTTAACAGCATCATGTGAAAATAGTAGCAATTATACAGTTTATCGTTTTACCGAAAAAGAACTAGATATTCTGCGGGGATTTGCTACAAATAATAAACAAGACGTTGTTGCCAGAGGTTGGGCAGTTTTAATCTTGAGTAAATGTAATTATAATTACGAAAAGGCTGTATTTGCTCAAGCAAACTGGATATATGAATGGGCAATTGTGGCAGATGGCGTTAAGCCTCAAAAACAGCTACCAGTCATGATGCCTCTTAATCGTCCCCAAGATATTGTAGTGCTGAAATATTTAATAGGTTCTGATTTGCCTATCGAAGGAAAACGCTCTGTTGCTATTGCCCTGGGAAGATTAGGATGTTTTGTAGAAGAAATGATAGAGCCACTTCTAAAAATTTTTCATGACGATATGGCTGTTTTTAAAGAACGTGACGAAGCATTAGTTTATTTAGCTTTTATTGATAATTTCAAGGTGATATCTCAACTTGGAGAAGAAGCTCAAGAACCATTTGAAAAAGACACTAAAAAATATGATTTACCTGGAAGATGTTTTCTAGCATTAATGGGGATAGGTAATTTAAAAGAACTTCAATACAGACTTATTCATAGCATCAGTGAACAATCCCAGATTAATGCTTATGCCTATGCACTGGCAGGTATTGCAAATTCTCAAGGGATAGAGGTTTTAAAATCTCTAAAAAATCATCAGAAAAAGCAAGTACGTGATGCAGTAAATGATGCTTTATCTAGAGCAAAAGAATGGAATGCTAACAATTCCAACCAAATTAGACATAATTCTTCTAATAGCAATCAAGATAGATTTTTAGCTCGACAAGGTAACTGCATTCATAAGCTCAAAGCTAAGGATAGTACTGGTAGATGGGCATATTATTTCCTTTACATAGAACCTAGTAAAGAAAAGGAATTTATGAATGCACTTGAATCGACTCAAAATATTGATTTAGAAGATTATGGTAAAGTCGTTGGTTCATGTTATGGAGAAAAGCCCGATGAAAAATTAATAAATCTTTTAAAAGAAAAGTATGGGTTTGAGGTTTAATATGTAACTTTATGCTTCACTGCTCATTGAACCCCTTCAGCACCAGGTTAATGTCATGCTAGAGAATGCCAATTCTTAGTTATTAAGAAATCGAGAATAGTTTGAGCTAATGCTTTTGATGCTAAATAGGGTACACCATTACCAATAGTCTTAAACATATTAGTCAATGACATATCTTCTGGAAGGACAAAATTTGCAGGTAAAGATTGAATAGCCAAAGCTTCTGCTACAGAAATGCGTCGGACTTGGTAGGGATGTAAATGTACCTCATTATTACCATAGCAAGCCGTCGGAGAATAACGCCATCTATGCAGACGTTTAAAAGACTTCTTAGAAACATCTCCTTCATCAACAGCCGCAAATTTGACAATACCTGCTCTAGGTTTAAAATAATGTTGAGCATTGGGATGAAGCAAAACATCATTTTGTCTAAACCAATATTCAACGGTTAGTTTTTCCGGTATACCTTCAGGACAAGATGTTATAGAATTTTCTTTGAATGTTTCGCACTTTTGCCAAGGATAATTAAAAACCTTTTCTTGAGGATATAAAATTTGCTTTTGCCAATTAAAATGTAATTCAGCTATGAAGTGATTAATTCCAATGTTTTTAATCAAATTATCTCGAAAACCAATAAGAATAATTCTTTCTCTATTCTGGGGTACACCGTATTCAATAGTATTAATTAACCGCTCTGTTAATATATATCCTGCTTGAATTAACTGCTGCTTGAGAGACTCAAAAAATAACCTGTGTTTTGTCGTCCGCCATAAACCTTTGACATTTTCAAATAGAAAAAAATCTGGCAAATTTCGACAAATTAATTCTACGTAGTCAGCCGAAAGCTTACCATTATCTCCTAATTTTCCTTTATTTTTTCCCCCCACAGAAAAGTCAGGACATGGGGGACCACCAATAAAACCAATTATATGATCAGACTTGCGGCAGTCTTTGACTAATTCATATAGGCGTTGAGCTTCTGTCCCTGTAATCAGTTTGCTTACGTCTGCGGCTTCCCCTTCGTGATATCCATATTCTGGCTGTGGGAGTTTCAGGATTTCCCGTGAATAGCGATATGCTTTCATGAATGGTTTAAATATTTCATTCACGTAGACAATATTAAAACCTGTGCTTTCAAAGCCTAAATCTAGGAAACCTGAGCCAGAAAAAAAGGAAAAAATACAAGAAGAAATACTCATTTATTTAAAACTGAATATATTTTCTTAGATTTTTAAAGATTATTCTCACGCAAAGGCGCAAAGGCGCAAAGTTTATATTATGCGTCTTGACGACTTTGCGCGAAGTTATCATACAGTTTCAGGTTGTGATTGTGGTGATAAACGCTTCACGCCTTGCTGAACAAACTCTGGCAAAAAACCCATTTGCTGATTTCGCTGAAAGACGTTTTGCAAAGTTTGCCGCAATTTATCTAAGTTCAAAGCGGTTCCTGAATCTAGGGCTACTTCCTGCTGTGCAAAATATTCAATTAAACTTAAGCCGGCTACTCTGGTTAGATAAGCTGCGCTTACGCCTTGGACTACACCACCAGCCACAAAGGTGATGGCGTTACTTTTGAGAACGATGCTGACAGCTTTTGTGGAAAGTTCTACTAAACCCAGTTTCAGCATTAAACCTCCCATTGTTCCGGCTAAAGTTTGCGCCTGTTCCCAAGAAAACTTCTGCTGATAGATATTACCTAAATCTATGACCATTTGAGCATTAATGGCCGCAGTGGCGAGAATATCTAGGGCTGGTACTGGGTTAGCAAAGGCCGCAGCCGCAGTTATCCATTGATATTGTTCAATAATTGGGGTGGCGCGATCGCACCTAGTTTGATTTAGCCAGTTTTTCGCTTCAGCTTTCAACAACTTGGATTTTCTCAAAGCAGTTGTCCACACGAGTTGTTGTCCTTTATCTGCGACAATTTCACTCAATTGTTGTGTTAACTGCTGGGTTTCTGGGGCTGGTTGTTCCATCCATTCTTGGAAGTTACCATCAGCTTCATGCTTCCGGACTTTGATGGGAATGGGAGAAGCCGCCGTTGCAACTACATTGTCTGGTATTCGCTGTTTTAATGACAGCAAAACACTAGCACGTTCATCGGCTAAATACTGGTCTTGTTTGTTGAAAACTAAAATAGCCGGCTGATTTGCTACTTTTAACTGCTGTAGGCTTTGAAATTCCGAGTCTGTCAAGTCACCGTTGATGAGGAACAAGACCAAATCAGATTTTTGTACTTGGGCTAAAACAGCTTTATCGAAATTTTCGCCGACTTCTTGAAACAAAGGTGGTGTTTCCCAAAAACTGACTTTTGGCTGTGTTTCTTGCCAACTGCTAGACTCCAGCACTGGAATTAAAGTGCTTTTACCTACAGATTTACCGCCAGTCACAGCCACTTGAATTTCTTGTCTGTCTAATTCGGGCAGCAATTGAGCTACTTCTGAGCGTAATGTCTCTAAGGCTATATGGTGTTCTGCTTCTATTGCCAGTTGGTTAATTATGGTTTGTGTTGTAGCGATCGCACTTTCTACCATTGACCGATCTACAACAATACCATCTAGCGACTCTAAACTAGCTTTTGGGCGATTTTTCTGGAATAACCACAAACCACCACCCACAGCCAAGGCACTAAATAAACCAAACTCACTCAGCTGCACTATGGAATCATGCCAGCTTTGTAATATCCACAGGGAAAAGGATAGTCCCAATCCTCCTACCAAAATCGGTCGCTGCAACTTCACAACCATGATTCTCCGCGCTTTTCGTCAAGTTTCTCTTTCAGAATAGATCAAAATTCTACCTTTCCATCTTCTACAGGTGAACAGAAATACTTTTCTTCATCTATAGCCGTAGCCAAAATTAACTCCCAAGCTTTTTGAGTTTCGTGTCAATTTGTTCATAGCTGATCATCAGCATAAAACAAAACCCCGCAAACTATATAGCTTACAAGGTTTTGTTTTATATTTTATTTGGTGGCGGGAAGTGGATTTGAACCACTGACCTTCGGGTTATGAGCCCGACGAGCTACCAGACTGCTCTATCCCGCGTCGCCTCTTGACTTCTATAGTATAACCACAAAGTCTCAAGTTTGGCAACTATAAAAGTGATAATTCTCCAATTACTTCTAAACGCTTGTATTTTCCCAAGGTCATAAATTTCTCTGAGAGGCTTTCGGCGGCGCTGGGACTAATCCAACCCATCTGTTGCAGTAAGTGAATGGCGACAGCATATTTGGCTCGTTTGGCTCCATCCATGACTTTAATGGTCAATCCCATACCTTCACCCAGTCGGCCAATACATTGCACGCCTTCGGCACCAGATTTACTTACTAGTTCTCCTGGAGCTAAACGCATGAGTTCGGTATCAAATTCGCCCACTCCTGCGACCATTGCAGCATGATGAGTCATGGCACGAACAATGCGCTCCATATCAACGTTGCTACTAGAGGCTAAGAGAGCATACAAAGATGCCATTTGACTGATTTGCATGAGATAGGTGGGTGCGCCACAGTCGTCGTGAGCGCTGAGAAATTCTGCGGCTGGCATTCGCAACAATTCTGCGACTTTGCCTAAAATTAACTGCTGCAATGGGTGCTTGCGTTCGAGGTAGTTATTTAAAGGCCAATGTCGTTGTTGACAAACAGCTAACATTCCGGCGTGTTTACCAGAGCAATTATATTCCAGGGCGCTTTTTTTCCCTTCAGGAATCGGACATTGGAGTGCTGTCGGGTCAAGGTCGGCCCGCCACAGAATATTAAATACTTGTCTTACTTGTGGGATGGTGCTTTTGTGGGAACTAGTAATAATTGCTAAATCACGATCGCTGAGGTTATAGCGTTCCAGTGTACCGGTTGTGGTGACTGCAAGTGCCTGAAATGGTTTGAGTGCTGAACGCACAAATGCCGCAGTTTCAGAGTTACCGGCAACGGATAGAACCCGTCCCCGTTCGTCGCAGACAACAGCCTCGACGATATGCCGTGATTCAGTAATTCCTTCCCGCAGTAGCCGGACTTCTAAGGGTTTGGCTTGAGTTCGTTTTCCCATTGTCATGGGTTAAAATTTATTACCTTTTTTTAAATTAGTACAGCACGGCAGCAATATAACCACCGTGCATCACCGCCATAAAGCCGAAAATACGCATGATTTTCGAGATAGCGGTATTGATTGGTGATTAGTTGTGAATTACTAAACACCAACGCGGATTTATGACAATTGCCAAATTATAGTACCAATAAGAAACATTCCCGCCAAGCCAGCAGAGGTAAATTGTAAGCGCTGGAGAATGGGTTTGATTTCATAAGTCACAATTAGGCGATCGCGCATGATGACTTCCTGCGGTTTCATCCATGTTTGGCCATCATACCAACCTGACTCTTCATAAAATACGGTGGTGTTGTACAGGCGATCGCGTATATAGAGCCAGCCCAATAACAACCGTACTAGTACCAAAACCAGCCCTAAACTCGCGCCTGCTGCGCCACAGAGAATAAAGTGGACAAGTTGCTTGTGTGGGGGGAAACTCGCTGCTGCTACTGGACCCGCTACCAGCCACGATAAACTCCAAATCCAAGCCATTTTGATGATGTAGTCTTGCCAATTCAAGATGGAGTCACAAAATAGCCAGGATGTTTTTAACTGTTCGTATTCATTCAGGGGTTGTTGGTCTGTAGGAACTGGACAATGAGAAACCGAAGGCCTAATCATTTTTGCTTACCCCCACCCTCATCAGAATTTGCCAGGGAGATTCGTTCTGCGTGAGACCAGAATGCTTCTAAATTATAAAATTCTCTCTCTGTTGGCATCATGATGTGTACAATCACTTCGCCGTAATCTAGCAGTACCCAACTACTATCGGCTTTTCCTTCTGTTTGCAGGGGTCGTCGTTGCCAATCAGTTTCTACCTGTGCTTCAATTGTTTCGGCGATCGCCCTCACTTGTACCCTAGAGTAACCGGTCATGATCACAAAGTAATCTGCCAGATAAGATACATCTGCTACCTTTAGCACTAATATCTCATCGGCTTTCCGGTCTGAAGCTGCTGCGGCCACTGTCCCAGCCAGATTATCACTCACCTCTTTGGTTTGGGCTTTTAGTCCTCCGAGTGTACTCTTGATCTCCGAGACAGACTGTAATGGGAAATTTCCTTGGAAATAATCAGACATTAAACCTCAGGTGTTTTATCCCTTGTGTTACAATTTCCTCCAATCACCAACTTACAAACAAAAAATTGCCTAGCAAGTGTATGTGTTGGTTTGTTTGAATATTAACAAAAAAACGAGTGTCTATGGGGTTGAAGGAAAACTAATGGCTGGAATATCTTGTTTTCAGACAAGTTCAGCAATCTCTTTCTAGCTCAGATTTCCGGTATTCATCTACCTCTAGCCAATCTGCCCCACTCTCAATATTTATAACGGTGCTTGTACCAAATTGTTTTAATCTAAAATCTAAAATTCTCGGTCAGTCCATAGCAGCTATGCCCACAAAAAATCAATAAAAATTTATATATAAGTTCTAATTTGGATGAGCCTGTGCCAGACTAACCCAGTTTAGCAGTATCAGCACCTCTGATGGAGATAGCGCCAGGGGTATAGGAAGCAGTTGGAGTCGTAAAAGAATGTCCTCACTATTTCTCAAAATCAGCCAGAGACATATTTGCCATCATTGACATACCTCCTCGTCCTAAAGAAGCGAGGATTCCTTGACACTTCGCTGGAACACGCCACAAGTGGTCTTATCATCCCTCCATGTCCGTGTCAACTGTCAAACTTCCTGCTTTCTCACAATTCGAGACTCAAGTTTTTGACTGTTAGCGATCGCTGCATCAAATAAATCTTCATACTGATTTAAAGCTTGCTCAAAGGCATATTGCTCCGTAGCATACTGACGACTGTGAACACCTAAATCTTTAACCTTGGCGGGATTATTATACAAGTCTAAAATAGCTGTTGCTAAAGCTTTAGAGTCTTCTGGAGGGACAATAACACCCCCACAACTTTGCTTGACAGCTTTTGCTGCTGTACCATTCTCCGGTACAGAGGCCACCAATGCCCGACCACTAGCTAATAATAATTGAATTTTGGATGGCATATTAAAAGAAACCACATTCTGCTTCTGCACTACCAAGCCAACATCCGCAGCTGCTAACATTTGTGGTAATTTTTTACGGGGTTGAAGCGGAAGGAGTAAGACATTATCAGCACCGCACTCCAAACAATACTTTTGCAATCGCTGCAATCCTTTAGATTCGCCGACAATGACAAAGACGATATCTTGAATGTGGCGTAACTGAGAAGCGGCTTGAATCACAGTTTCTAAACCCTGTGTCAGACCAATATTACCAGAATATAGGGCGACAAATTTACCATTCAGATTATGTGCCGACCGAAAAGGATTATTTTTGAGGGACGAAGGGCGGATAAAGTTCACATCAACCCAGTTGGGAATTTGCTCAATTTTCTCAGGTGCTACCCCCTTAGAAATCAAATTTTCGACAAATCCATCAGTAATCACGCTAATTTTTGAGGCTGTGTGATAAGCAAACTTTTCTAATGCACCAAAGATTTTGATCAGGAATTTATTTTTGAGTAGCCCGACATGAATCGCAGCTTCGGGTAAGATATCTTGAAGATTTAACACCACCGGACAGGCGCGTAACCATCCTAAAAGGGCAGCAGGGACACAAACAGGTAGTGATGGGGAAGTGGAAAGAATTACATCCGGTCGCCAGCCAAACAGAGCAGGTAAAAAGCTAGTAACCACAAAGCTAGCATCTAACAACACTCGATCTAACAGATTGGGCTGGGGGCGAATCCAGATATAACTGCGTTGGATTTGAACATTATTTTTGTATTCATTTAAATACCACTTACCCCGGTAACCCTCATAAATTTGACGTTCTGGATAGTTAGGCATAGCAGTGATGACGCGGACTTCATGCCCACGCTTGGCAAGTCCCTCCGCTAGTTCTGTCATCAGTGGAGCTATACCAATTGGTTCTGGATAGTAGTTGTAGGAGTAGATTAAAATCCGCATACAAAATTATTTATAAGTCTCCTGGTTTTTGTGGTTCATGAGCATATTTTGAGTAAAATCGCTACTTCTCACTTTAATGCTGCTATATTTAATTCTCTCTTCAGAGCTTCTTTAATAACAGGGGTTTTTATTGAAGATTTAGTAAATTTTGCATCAGCCAATTAAGTACAAAGGTTAATGTACCTTTTGTCACTATTAACGTTGTATAGAATGTATGGTCTATGATTTTGCCTAAGTATTATACTTGCCAATGATGTGCCGAATACATTTTCAGCAATAATTAATAGAAAATTCTGAAGACTCTCAAAATATCAAGTAGAGTCTTAGGCTGATTTCTGCTGGTATTTTGAACATCTAAAAGGATGGTGATAATGACTGTTTTAATAAGAATGTTGTTCCATAAATTTGAGGTTTTATAGATAAATTTTACTATATTAAGTATATACGTAGATACTTAGTTAAAGTTGGCATCAATTTACTACTTGAAAAGAAGTATAATAAAATCCGATGTTAAAGTCTGCCGGTGGATATTCATAGTTTATTTTCCTAAATTTTGGTATAGATAGCACAAACCTATGAAGATTTGGTAAACAATAGGAATCATATCAAACAATTGTAGGGCGATCGCTCCACAGATAGCCATCGGCATGGAAGTATCATAATTGGCGGTAACAGGAACTTTGACCCACTCGTGAGGCGAATCATCACCGAAATAGCTATACTCCAAAGTGATACCCTCACTATATACTGAAGTTTTCTAGGGCTGGATTTTATGACATCCTACGCAACCTCCTTTGCCAAGGCAGAAATGAGTGAACTCCGGCGGTTAAAAGGTCTACTACCGCCAGAATTACAGAGCTGGGTCACGGTTGAAGGTACGACCGAGGTTAATCCACCGATGATCCGTTGCGAAGAAATTGGTAAAGACCAAGTAGAAATTCAAATTGACTTAGTGAAATGGGATGCTCTGGCTATGGATCAGCGTAATCTCTTATTTTGGCATGAAGTGGCTCGTATTCAAAATGATACGATTCCCAAAGATGGTTGGGAAATGGCAGCATTAGCTATTGGTTTAGGTGGTGCTGTGGGCGAATTATGGGTACAGGATGGATTATTGCTGGTATTAGCTTTAGCGCTATCTGGTGTGTCTGGTTGGCGAGTGTATCAAAAGAATAATGGCGAAAAGCAAATTAGAGAATTACTAGTTGCTGACGAGAAAGCCATAGCTTTAGCAACGCGGTTTGGTTATAGTCTCCCCAACGCCTACAAAAGTCTCGGTAGTGCGTTAAAAACAATGATTGATAGTACAGCTAGCAAGCGCCAACGGTCTCGCTATGAAGCACGACTTTCTGCTCTCAAACGCAGCGCTAACAAAGCTAAAACTAAATCTCGCACTACAGATGAAGCTGGACTGTAGAATGCAGTTATTAGCTGGGTTGGGTAGTTCCCAACCCCAAATAATATTTGTTTGATTAATTTTTAACAACTTGAGATTACTGCTTGAGCGAGAAAGCGCTTCATCTCAATAATGTTGGTTCTGGAACCTGTGCGGGTGGAACAAAGTCTTGTAATTCCTAGCTAGTTGCTCTAAAAGAATAAAAATAGGCTTAATCCGGAAATCCAACGTCTTGCTGACATCATGTAAATACCGTATCAGTTTCGGACTCCGGAATTCAAAGTGGGTTAATCACAGGTCAAAGTCTTGATGATTACATTTGATCTAACATTTTATGCGTTTGAGGTATGACCCGGACTTGTGGTATAAACTGCTTCATCAGAGCTTGCCAAGTCAAGACTTTTTCTGGAGTAGGTGCGAGTACAGGCATTTCCGTAAGTTGTGCAGAGGCTGGTAAAGGTGTTACAGGTTGTAAAAATACGGGGATATCTGGGCTGATATCTGCCACCATTGCGGCAGAATGTTCTAACTCGGCTGGATTTGTATTTTCAGCAATAATTATCTTGACAAACGTATTGAGATGTGAATCGGCGCATAATTGTAAAAATTTTGTATGTTCTTGCCAGAGACTTTCGCCGCTCACACTAGGCAGTTTTAAATCCATGCCCACAGAGTCTAGGTAGGGTAAAATCATCGCTAACTGTTCTGGGCGATGTCCTCCAGATTCGAGATATATGGGCAATTTGGTAAGCGATCGCACCTGGGGCAGAAATTCCTTTAAGAAAGCTGCATGAAGAAGGGGTTCGCCTCCAGTTAAGCTAATGCTATCGTGTAGACAAGGTAGGTTTTGCCTTTCCACCCATTGGAGTAACATGGGTAGTGGGACAGGGTTAGAGTGGATTTCAAAGTCGCGCAATCCAGGCGATCGCTCTATCCGACAAGTAGCGGGTGCATTCCAAGTGTGAGCGCTATCGCAAAAGTGGCAGCGCAAATCACATAAAGCAAAACGAAGAAAAATTTGACGTGTCCCGACATTCAGTCCTTCCCCTTGAATAGCAGAAAAGACCTCTATGAGACGTGCTGTAGGTTGAACGGTAGTTTTCACAGTCATGGAATATTAGCAACGCGATCGCGGTGTATCGGCACAAGAGATGAGATGTTTTATTCACTTCTGATTCTATTGTGAATCTTTGCGGGCAATCTTGGCTAATATCCTGACTCAGTAACTATTAGTGTTTATGCCTACCTATGAACTGTCACCCCAGTAAGAGGTTAAGTAAATTCCCAGGATAAAATAATTTTTGGCAGTTTAAATTTACATGGCAACGAAAGTGCAAAGCTTCATGACTAGCCAACCCACACAGGAAGACTTTCCCGTTACTTCCTTCCAAGAAACTGTAATAGTGCAGGTTCCAGCGCGGTTAAGCGTGCTTGAGGCAGTAAGCTTTAAGCAAACCTGCCAAGATTTAACTCAAGAAAATATACCTCCCAAGCAAATTATTATTGATTTTCATCAAACTACTTTTATGGATAGTAGTGGTTTAGGGGCTTTGGTGAGTAATTTAAAAAATGCCCAAAGAAAAGGTATTACTTTGACTTTGCGGAGTGTTACTCCTCAAGTCATGGCAGTGTTAAACCTCACAGGATTAGATGAAGTTTTCCTCATTGAGTCTAGCAATCCCAGGTTGCTCAGAGAAACTGAAAAACACACAAATACCCATAAAAGTAATTCTCGCAAAGTAGAGCCACCACCCACCACTCATCCCTCTGTAGCATCTTGGATGAAAAGGGTTATAGATATTATTGGCGCACTAGTGGGTTTAGTAATTACAGCATTTTTATTCATTCCCATAGTAGTGGCTATCCAAATAGATGATCCTGGTCCGATCTTCTTTGGTCAAATTCGCTGTGGTTGGATGGGAAAACAGTTTAGAATCTGGAAATTTCGTTCCATGTGTATAGATGCGGAAGCGAAAAAATGCCTAGTTAAAAATCAAGTCCAAGGTGCATTCTTCAAAAACGAAAAAGATCCCAGAGTCACGCGGGTAGGAAGGTTTTTACGCCGTACCAGTTTCGATGAATTACCACAATTTTGGAACGTCCTCAAAGGAGATATGAGCCTAGTGGGTACTAGACCACCAACACCTGATGAAGTCGAGCGCTATGAAGTTCCAGAATGGCAACGCTTAGACGTTAAACCAGGAATGAGTGGAGAATGGCAAGTCAATGGACGCTCGAAGGTAAGTAGTTTTGAAGATGTAATTCGTTTAGATTTAGAGTATCAAAAAAATTGGAGTTTATTATACGATTTGAAATTAATTTGTAAAACTGTAGCCGTTCTATTTCATAAAAATAGTGGTGCTGTTTAGTTGATTAGTTTAATTTTTCATTGGTTAGTAAACTGCCATATAATTTTCTCTTTGGTTATGCCCAAGCTTTTTATAAGTTTGGGTATTGCTTTAATTTAACTATATCTGATTGATCTGGTGTTTAGGCGATCGCTCTTTACTAACAATAAGCTAAGAAGAAAAAACCATCACCCTAATTCATGGGAAGCTCATGTAAATTCAAACCTTCGATAAAGCGAACATCTTTAAGATTCAAAGTATATAAATCAATCTTATGAACCAATGCAGTTGAAGCAATTAAAGCATCGGGGATACTCAGTTTATGACTTAGAGAGTATGTTTCCATCAATTCAATAAATTGAACAGATACCCTGACATCAACAGAGAGAATATGAAGTAATTCTAAATGTTTCTTAATTTTCCCCAATTCGAGCTTATTAATAGCACCATAATATAATTCGGCTTGAGTAATGGCACTCACAGCTAATTGATTTATCCCAATACGACGAAGCTCATAGATAACCCTAGAGTTATTCTTATAAAACTCTATGAGAATATTTGTATCACATAAAATCATTTAACATCTTTTCGCCATGCTTCTTGACGAATGGACTCAGTAGTAACATTTCTATTTTCCCACAGTCCTGCTAAAGAAAAAAAATCTTGCTCATCTTCAGATATATTCGCGTTATCTTCCATTACTTCTATAGAGTTAACAAAATCTAAACTAGAAAGAATCTTCAATAGCATTTCCGCTTTTTCCTTATCAGCCACTCGAACTATTAATTGTTCCATAGCATAATTACTCTTAATTTTGATTTTTTCTTTAATTTAACTATATCTGATTGATCTGGTCTTTAGGCGATCGCTCTTTTTAACGTTCGCGTAGCGTGCGCGTAGCGCATACCACAGAGGCGTAGAGAACACAGAGGAAGACAAACAGTAGCGTATGATTGTTGAGTTTGCTTCCTCAACCCTACCTACATCTCAAACAATTCACCCTGTTCTGCTAGATCCTGATTTTCCCTTTGTGCTTTCTTAAAAGTCGATTCACCCTGTTTCAAATCAAAAAATTCTGGTCTTTTTTCGCCATTTAATAATTCTTCAATAGTTAAAATTTGAATTTTTGCGTAATTTCTACCATTTCCAGCTTTATAAAAACCAGATAATGCTGCTTCCTTAATCATGGGTTTCGTGGGAGGAGTGAGAGTAACAAATAATCCAATTTCTGCTTTATTTGTTGCCATTGTTCCTCGTAAATCTCTAATCATAGAGGCGTTAATATTTTTACCTCCTTTAACGCTAACAATAATTTTTTTTACTGCTGTTAATTTTTTGATATCAATTACATCTTCAAAAAAAATCAATCCGTCTATACCACCATCTGCACCTTTCTTTTTATCTTTATATGGTTGAGCATTAACCAAAGAACAAGCCCACCATTCAAATTGATAGGGGTCACGTAGAAATAAATCTTCTGCTGCGGCTAAATCTCTAGGTGTACCTTCTACTTCAAATTCAATCCCTGGAACTAATTTTTGAGTTTTATTTTCATCCTCAATAAATTTGCTAGGAAAAGCGTCTCTTAATCGTTTTTCTATGAGTGCAATGGCTAAATGAGTAATATCAATTCCTATCCAATTTCTCCCTAATTTTTCAGATGCGTGTATTGCTGTACCACATCCACAAAAAGGATCAAGTACAATATCATCTTTATTACTACTCACTTTAATGATACGTTCAAGCAATGATTGTGGTTTTTGTGTAGGATATCCTAAAGCTTCTTTAGCTTGAGAGTTTACTGGCGGTATATCATCCCAAATATCAGAGATTCCTTTACCAGCGACCTCATCTAAATAACGTTTATAACGTGGTGTTTTGCCCGTTGGTGGTATAGCTATCCGTCCTTCACTCAGCCATTGTTGAGCGCGAGATTCAGGCATTCTCCAACCGTTATCAGGAGGATCGCAATCTAAAAGTTTATAAAAATAACCTCTACTAGTTTTTGGGTTTGTTAAATTATCAAATTGAAATCTTCTGCCGTTGCTGTCAATATTACAGTAGTATTGATTAATATATTTATCAGAATAACCCAAACGCAGAGGATTCCATGTAAATTGATTAGATTTTACATAGTAGAAAATGATATCTGTAACTCTTGCATACTTTTTAGCATCACTATGGCTGCTCGTTCGTTTCCAAGTAATCTGGTTACGATAATTTCTAGCATCGAAAATCAAATCTAAAATCATTTTTAGATAATGACTGGCTGTAGTATCGCAATGTAAATATAAACTACCTGTAGATTTGAGAACTCGATGTAACTCTATTAATCTAATCGCCATCATTACCAAATAAGCTGATAAGGAATTTTTCCCCAGAGTCCTCACTAATAAATCTAATAATTGATATAATTCTCCTTTTTTATGTTTAATTTGGTCTAAAAATCTCTCAGATTCAATACTCCATGTCCAAGTATCTTCAAAAGCTGTAATTTGAGCTTCTGAACGTTCACCAGTGGTATTCTTAAATAAGATATTATAATTAGATTTAGAGTTAAATGGCGGATCAAGATAAATTAAATCAATAGATTCATCAGGAATGTGATCTCTGAGAACTTGTAAGTTATCACCATAGTAAAGACGTTTCATATATTCTGTAACATTTGTTAATTAAAAATGGATTAAATCTAGGACTTACTACGTACTGGAAAAAAATAATTTGGAGAGGATAGTCGTTGATCAGTTATATTTCTGAGAACGATTTTGGATATGCTCTGCAACGATATTTTTACGATTTTCTCGTAATGATAAATCAGGATCAGCATCTTGTAATAGGTTTTCTGGATGTTTTCCTCGTCTTTGAGCGAGGGTTTGACGAGGTTTTATAGTTTGCCAATGTTGATAAATGAGTTGTTTTAGCAGTTCTTCAGAGGTAGTATTCTGTTGAGTAATAATTTCTGCTAGATAGATTTCTGTTTCTCGATCTAGGTTGATAGATATCATTTCTGTTTTATGTAATCGGTTGTATTATAATTCTAAAACATAGTTACCTGGAATTAAAGCGATCGCAACAACGAACTACACCTACTAAGATAAAAAAAGGCGAACATTTGTTCGCCTCAGCATAATATGGTGTTGATTAAAACCTAAATCTTCGCTTCTTCCTTCACCAACTTATCCCAACCCATATCTTGCAAATTATTATTCCGACGTAACGGACGAGTCACCAACTCCAGAATGTCACGGGTATTAGTAAAACCGTGAATTTGAGCAAAGGTGAACTCCACCGACCACTTAGTATTAATCCCTCTAGCTTCCAAAGGATTAGCATGAGCCATACCAGTAATTACCAAATCTGGCTTTGATTCATAAATCCGTTGCAATTGATTGTAATTATCCGGCTTCTCCACAATTCTGGGCAAGGGTACACCCATTTCGTGACAAGTCTTTTCTAACAGCGCTAACTCCGCAGCTTGATAGCGCTTATCCATGTAGGGAATACCGATTTCTTGCACTGTCATCCCACAGCGTACCAAAAACCGCGCTTGGGAGATTTCCAGCAAGTTATCACCCATGAAGAATACAGACTTACCGCGAATCAGTTTGACGTAATCTTCCACGCTTTCCCAAATTTGGGCTTCACGCTCATCCAAACCCTTCGGAGTAATACCAAACACAGAGCAAATCTTCTCTACCCAGGCGCGAGTACCATCAGGGCCAATGGGGAAAGGTGCGCCAATTAGTTTACACTTGCGGCGACGCATTAAAGTAGACGCGGTACGACTGAGGAATGGATTGACACCAGCGACATAATACCCTTCTTCAATTACTGGCAGTTCAGTAAAGCGTTTTGCAGGTAGCCAGCCGGAAACTCTAATTCCTTGTTTCTTCAGTTCTAAAGTTAACTGAGTCACTACAGGATCAGGAAGAGAACCGAAGAGAACCAGGGGTGGATGATCTACATACTCAGATTCATCTTGGATAACTTCTTCTTTCTTTTTACCGAAGTTTAGCAGCTTTTGGATGGCGTTGCGATCGCCCTTTTCCGTTTCCGTTTCCGCCGCCGGCGCATGGGTAGGACAACGATGAGCCATTGCCGCCAAAACAGTGTCTTCTCCCTGGGTAAAGGCGTAATCTAGACCATTTGCACGGGCAACAACAATAGGTATACCAATATCTGATTCTAGCTTCGGTGCTAAACCTTCCAAGTCAGTTTTAATAATTTCTGTAGTGCAAGTACCAATCCAAACAATTACACTAGGATTGCGATCGCGCTTAATTTGCAAACACAACCGCTTTAACTCCTCATAATCATTCAGCTGTGCCGAAATATCCCCCTCTTCCAACTCTGCCATTGCATAGCGAGGTTCAGCAAAAATCATTACCCCCATCGCATTTTGCAGGAAATACCCACAAGTCTTAGTACCAATTACCAAAAAGAAGCTATCTTCGATTTTTTGGTACAACCACGCCACACAGCTGATAGGGCAGAAGGTATGGTAATTCCCAGTTTCACACTCAAAGTTTAAAGCTTCTGGTTGTTGAGCGATAGTCATAATTTTTTTCCCCTTGATATTTAATAGCAGATAAATATAGGTTAGGCATGAGGGGGAGATAATCCTTACCCCTGCATACCTTGCTTTCTGGCACATACAACCAATTAGCAGTCCCTATATTCAACAGGAACGGTAATAATTAAGTGTTGGGGAACAGACGAGCAATTTCTGATTCATCAAAAACTCCTGACGGCAGTTCTTCCCCTAATAAATCGTTATTTTCTTCATTGTTATTGTGCAATGCTGTTTCCTCACCCCAGACATCTGACAATACATCTTTAAAAGCGCCTTCGTCCGATGTATTCAAATCATCCAGCATTTGGTCATCCAAATTTTCTGCCGATGTAGGAGCATCAAAAGAAATCTCGCCAAAATCATCCGCTTCCCCGCCGAGTCCTTCACTGAACTCATCAGCCAGTTGCTTATCGCTAGATTGGGATTCGTCGAATCCTATAGTTTGGGGTTCAGAATCCATCTCAAAGCCATTTTCATAGGAAAGTGCCAGAGTTTCATCCTCCATGTTTTCATCCGCAGTCACTTCTGACTCATATTGATGAATTTCTTCTGGCTCTTCTGATTCTACAGGGGGAATAAAACGATTACCGAGAGCAATGTCTGGGTCAAAATGCAAATCTAGCACTTCAATCAAAGTATCAGCATCAGGATTAAGTCTGGAAAACGGCATCATTAACTGTGCCAGTTTTGGTTCTAGAGCATTAATCACGCCAAGGATGAGGTATGAAGATGGTCGCTTACCGCCATCAGGAGTGTAAACAGACTCCGCTTTCATGTGCAGGATAATCCATTCACGGTTTGCCTGAAAGAATTGTAACCACTTCTGTCTGATTGAATCTGTAAAGCTATTAAAGAAAGCCATATTTCTCCTCACCCTAAATATAGATGATGTTATACGATCATCAAGTCTAGTGCTTCTTCGGAATTAGGAACCTCGTGTTTACCCGGATTTAAATAAAAATCAGACAACAAAGAGAACAATTCCCGATCTGGATAGTCATTAGGCACAACACCTTCTGGACGCGCCAAAATTTGGTCAGCGATGCTGAGGTAGTAATCGCAAACGTAGTTCAGAGAAGGTTCATGTTCTGCCATTTCAAATAAAGTTTTACCCTTGACGCGGGAAACACGGATATCTTCAATTAAAGGTAAAACCTCTAAAATTGGCATAGCTACGGATTCTACATATTTCTCAATCAAATCCCGCTTAGAAGTCCGGTTGCCAATTAAACCAGCCAAACGTAGGGGATGGGTGCGGGCTTTTTCCCTAACTGAAGCCGCAATTCGATTGGCAGCAAACAAGGCATCAAAGCCATTGTCAGTCACAATCATACAGTAATCTGCATAGTTGAGTGGAGCGGCAAAACCACCACAGACAACGTCACCTAGCACATCAAACAGAATTACATCATACTCATCAAAAGCGTTGAGTTCTTTCAGTAATTTTACTGTTTCCCCAACCACGTAACCGCCACATCCTGCACCAGCCGGTGGACCACCTGCTTCTACGCAATCTACACCACCATAGCCTTTATAAATTACATCTTCTGGCCAAACATCTTCATAGTGGTAGTCCTTTTCTTGGAGGGTATCGATAATTGTGGGAATTAGAAACCCTGTGAGCGTAAAGGTGCTGTCGTGTTTGGGGTCACAACCAATTTGCAGAACTTTTTTGCCGCGTTTGGCTAGGGCGACGGATATATTACAGCTAGTTGTGGATTTACCAATACCACCTTTTCCGTAAACTGCTAGTTTCACTGTTGTTTGCCTCTAAATCATTTGTTGTCAAACTCGTGGCTCAAGCTATTGCCTTCGCCTAGCCGCAGATGGCGATGTGTGAGCTATGTGATTGTCATTATTGTCGAAATTACACAGAAAAGAAAGGGGTTTTAAATATAAAAAACGCATTTATTAGCTTTCTTAAGGATTATGAAAGATTTAAAGGATTCATTTTCCAACTAAATACCCTAGAATACTCAAAAAATTAACTTTTTTAAAACTTATTATCCTTTTTTTATAAATAAGTTACAAAACACAAAATATTCTATATGTACTTTTGTATATAGTTTTCATCCATTTAAACTACCTGAAGGCAGACTAAAAACCACTCAAATGAGTAAGTTTGAAGGTTGAAGAGATAGATGCACTATGCGATCCTGAAAATAATCATCGAAATGACCTCAGCAGGTATATCGGCAAATGCCAGTGAGTAGTAATACTATCTCAGTTATCTTTTTCAGCCTTTGATAATTTGTTTGTAATAAATTATTAATTTTCAGAAATTGCCTGATATTTCAGTTTCTGGTGCTGAAATTTCCTGGAGTGATTGCCAGCCAGCTTGCCACTGAGAGTTATCTTGTAACAATTTAGCATTTAACCAAAAACGAACACTAGGATCACAAGCAGCAACCATTTCAGCATAAACCCACTTACTCTGATTTTTGCGGTTAACCACTTGAAAATGCCGCCAGCCATCTATTTTTTTATGTGTTGTCCACTTAGAACCAACTAGGTGAGGAAATTTTTGTTTTTTAGGCATGGAATATAGTAAATGAGGCATAGAATACGGGACATGGGGCATTAGTTTCTCCTTATTGCCCAATCAACCTGGAAATTTAGATAAAATCGGATCGTCTCAATTACGAATTACGAATTACGAATTACGAATTACGAATTACGAATTACGAATTACGAATTACGAATTACGAATTACGAATTACGAATTACGAATTAGTTTCAGCCGTGACTAAATCGCCATTCCGGGTATATTTATAACAAGATATTTTATCATCTTCCTCAATACATAATGAGAACCATCGGATATGATGCCAGCAAGTATTAATACTGTTGGTAATTTTGCGCTTTTTTCGGTATAAACGTTGTCTAATAATTTCATTAGGGCAAAGAATCTCTAATGTGCCTCTACCATCTTCATTGTCGATGATCCGAAATAAGCATTGTTGCAACAATGCACGACTACTGCTGTCAAAACATTCTTTAAAGCGCTCTAACTTTTCACCTTCTGTCATTTGGCTAACGCGCTTTACTGGAAATAAATCTTCGTCATCAAAGTCAGTCATTTTTAGTATCCACTATGGTTGTTTCTAGATAATTTCTATAGGCGCTGAAAAATTGCCGTGATTTATATTAATTCCTCTTTTGTGCATAGCTTGCATAAATAAATCCGTGGTTACTGCTACTTCTACTGTTGAGACACCTGGTTTTTTCAGTTTACCCTCTAACAGTAATTGGGCAATGCTACCTGCACCACAACCAGCAGCTATGGCTGTATTTTCATGTACTAATGTAGAACAGTAAACAGATGTTTCTCCATTTTTTTTACCTGTAACTTCTGAACGCACTGCTACGCCAATGCCACTAAAATTATTAGTGAAATCTGTCATTAAATAACTGACACGCGATAGAAATTCAACCATGTAGCGACGCTGGATTAACCACTTAGGAAATATATGTGCGGTGATCCAAGTCAGGTGGTTATAAAAGTCGGGAATAGAACCAAACTTGGTAACTACAGTTTTAATTGATGGGAAGCTTTGGGGCATTGTAAATGTTTCTGGCATATCAAACCAGTAAACGCCACTGCTGCCATAAGGAGGGGGAAAATCGACGATTTCTCGTTGACTATAAGGTGATATATTTTGCCATTTTCCATCTATCCAAGCGCTAAAAGGATATTGTAATCCTAAAAAAGTTGTCCGCATGACTGTAATTCCTGCACCGCCAGAACCAGATACTAAATAACTTAAATGTATTTTTTCTGGTTGATCAAATTGCTCGACACATTGACGTACCATGCTGTTAGAAATTCCGGGAAAAATCCCAGTATTAATGATTGCGGTAACTCCCGCAGCTACGGCTTGTTGATGATATTTTAAGGCTTTGTTAGTGTAGGAACGATGGTCACTAACATCTATATAGTTGACACCTTGTTCAATGCAAATTTGCAGAACATGAGGATCTCGGTGGTGAAATGGCCCGGCACAATGGATAACTAAGTTAGAGTTAACGATCGCCTGTCTCAATTTATCAACTTCTGCCAAGTCCAATACCAAAAAATTAACTTTCTTACCCAAAGACAAGTTAACACTCCTTCTCGTCTCTGGTGAACGTCCAGTAATTGTAATTTCTGCCTGGGTATGGTTGACTAAATCCGCCGCAACACTGCTACCGATCCGCCCTCTTCCGCCAAGTATCAAAACGCGGTCTGTCATGACTCCAGTATAGGTAATATTAATTTCTATTTGAGCAGCTTTTTGTCATTTGTGTCATCGGTTATTAGTATAAATTGCCCAAAAAAGTGTAAAGCAGATATTTGTAAGTGAATATGCTTAAATTTATATAATATTTAGGGAAAATTTTAATTAAGCTGATATATTCGTGGGAGGTAACAACTTTTATATATAGTACGGAGATAAAAATGGAAGATAAAAAGGCTTATCAGGATTCAATGGAAGCGAAATTTAGGGAATTAGGCGTTAAGATTGACGATCTGCAAGTGAAAGCAGAAAAAGCAGGTACAGATGCTAAGGCTGGCTTGAATCAGCAAATTGAGGATTTGAAAACCAAGCGTAATGCTATGCAGCAGAAGCTCAAAGATTTAAAATCTTCCAGTGACGAGGCTTGGGGGAGTATGCAAACTGGGCTAAAAAGTGCCTGGGATGAATTAAGTAGTGCTGTAGAGGATGCTGCTTCTAAGTTTAAATAATGTCAATCTGAGAAATGGAGATTAATCACAGTGAGGATGGTTTAGATATATCTGGTTAATTGAACTCGGTAACGTTCTTTTTTAGTAATGGCAATTTCTCCTACTTCTAAACGTCCTTTACCGCGAATAGCGATTAAGTCGCCGGATTTTACCTGCGAACTGGCTTGATTAATGTCTTTCCAGTTAACGCGGACATCACCACCCTCGATAAAGCTAACCATTTTGCTGCGGGACATCCCAAAACCAGCCGAGGCGATCGCATCTAAGCGCAAAGAAGCTTCCACTGTGGTTAATTCCTTTTTCTTCGGTTCCCTAACTTTTAACTCATTGATATCAATGGGTTGAGTTTTCACTGGGACTGAACGCACCTGTTGCAGACTTATTTGTAAAAATTCTGCTAACTCTGGGGTGACAATTGCTTGCGCTCCCCGTTCTCCGAGAATAATAATGTCTCCGGTCTTTTCTCTGACGATTCCTGTCCCCAGCATTGCGCCTAAAAAGTCGCGGTGAGTGGCGGTATCAAATAAGAAATTTCCGGCAATTTCTAAAGCTACGAGGTCAACTTGAGATGGATCTAGAGGAAGTTCCGAACGTGCGATCGCCATACGTTGGCGTTCTGCTTGGGGATAGCCGCCCCAGGACACTAACTGCACATCTGTTAACCGACTGAATACCCGGTGAATTTCTGCCAATTCCGGCGGAGACAAAAAATCAGTGAACACAACTTCCCAAGTTTTAATCGCTTTTTCTGCCTGATCAATCACACGAGCGACACTATCTCGATTTTCGACACCCTTTAAAAGTTCTTCTCTTGGTAACATTATTTAAATTATAAATTTTCAATTGTTACAGGACTTACGGAAAATTATGAAAGAACAAACCACAAAGGACACAAAGGACACAAAGTTAAGAGGGTTTCAGAGAGTTCTTGCGTAAGTCCTATGTTAATTACTACGTGTTAGATGTATCAGCATAACCTTGAATATTTTCTGGTTCAAATTTACGTAAGATCCGGGTTACTTGCCGACTAATAGCTTCAGAAACCTGAACCACAACTATATATTTACCCATATCTAAACGATTGCGGTAGGTTAAAGCATCACCACCGCCCAGGATTAAGCCCACACCACCACCGACAAATACACTACCCATTCCACCACTACCAGCGCCCAGAAGTCCAGCCACAATGTGATTCCCAATTTCCCCCGCCCAACCAAAGGTATTTAAACCAGTAATCAGGCTGAAAGTAGCACCTGCAAAAAAGCCAAATGGTATCAGCCAATATGACATCAGCTTTGCTTGCTTTTTAGCTTGTTCTTTAGGATCAACCAAACCAAACTCATCAGCAGTTTTATAACCGCGACCGAGGATAGTGCTTGTAATCCCCTCTGCTTCTAGAGCTAAATAAGCGGCTTCGGCTTGAATGCGGTCTGGTAATACGGCAACAACGTAATTCATTGATTAAATAATAATTGTCTGATAAAAGTTCTTAATTAACAGCGTATCAGTGCTGTAGGAATTTATCTTGTACCTAAGTTCAGAGATTGAGAACTAGACAGGGTAGAAGAAACAACGGTAACTGCTGTGGTAATACAAATGTCAGATTTTATTGAGGATATTTCTATTATCCCATTATCTGGGAGTAGAGATCATTGAAGTGAGTCCAGTGGTTCACAAAAATCATTTATGCCTTGTTTGAGAATATATATCAGAACTGGAGTTGCCAAAATTTGAGGAAATGTCGGCGTAGTTTGGAGACGTTCCATGATTCTCAATAGTGAGTTACCGAGTAAGTCTTCTCGATATTCTGGTTCACAAACCACCGCGCGCCATTTTCTCGCCATAGCATCTAACCACTCAGAATTAGTCATTCCTGGTTCTTGTCCGGCGCGAATAGCCAGAGTCATGGCTGCATCTTCTAAATCGCCATCACAATCTTCAATTAAGTCTAGCGCTTCCATAGCTTTTGAGTCTTCTGCTAATTGAGAACGAAAGAAGGCTATTTCCTGGGATGTAACTGTAGTCATAGGGTTTTTAGAATCCAAATCTTGCAATATTCAGCTATGGTAGTGCAATTTTAATGATTTTAGGACTTACGCAGAAATTACGGAATAACTAACCACAGAGACGCAGAGGACACAGAGGAATCAGGATTTCAGAGAGTTTTTGCGTAAGTCCTGGATTTTTAATGATGAAGATTTCTCCCATAGTTCAAGCGCCGCTATTTTCCTGACGTGCTTTCAGTTTCATCATAATTTCGGCGTGCATCTCACGGGTAATTGGGTAAAAATAGGTGAGAAATACACCACAAATTAAGAACACTGTAGGTAATGGACCGACGGCGATGCGGATGGCTACTAGTGCTGAGTCTGGTTGTATGGGTAGAGGTTGTCCGGCTATGGTTGGTTGAAATCCGGCGGATTGTAAAGCGTTTCCTACTAAAAAGATTCCCAGAGCTAAACCTAATTTTTGCAGTAAAACCATGAAGCCATAAAAAATCCCTTCTCGGCGTTGTCCGGTGTTAAATTCATCTAAGTCAATGACATCTGGAATCAGCGACCAAGGAACGAGATAAGCTGTGGACACACCAACACCAGCCATTACAGCCATAAAATACATCAACGGTATCTGACTAGGCTGTAAAAAAAATAGTCCGCCGGCGGCGATAATCCATGAACTCATTCCCAGGAAATAAACTACTTTTTTACCAATTTTCTTACTTAAAGCACTCCAAATAAATAACATGAGTAAGGCTGTTCCTTGGACTGCAATCATCACGGTGGGGACATCTGAATTAGTCAAACCCATACAGTTGATTACAAAATAAGGAATGGTGGTGGCTGTTACCTGTACTCCTAGCCAAGAAAAAAGATATATACCAATGACAAATAGAAAAGGTCGATTGCTAAAGACTACTTTTATTTGTTCTGAGAAGGGTATAGATTTTGGTTGTTCGAGTTGGTGACGTTTGGTTTCAAAAGCCAAGACGCGATCGCGCACGCCGAAAATACATATATATAATGCTAAAACGGAAATTACTGCACAAATCCCCGCTAATAGCAGATATTGTTCTTGCTCATTGCGGTCAGTAGAAAAAATAATTTGCGCTAAAATCAACGATAAAATACTGCCACCAATAGAAAAAGCGAAGCGAAAACTATTCAGGGTAGTACGTTCATCATAATTTTGAGTTAGCTCTGGTGTCATGGCTGCATAAGGCAAACTCACAACGGTGAAAAACACCTGAGATAGTAACCCAATCACCACATAATACCAAAACAATGGCCAAATATTACTACTCTGGTCGGCACTAAAACGCGGTACAATCCACTGCAAGAAAAAGATTATCCCAAAAGGAATTGCTCCGTAGAGCATCCAAGGTAAACGACGACCCCAGCGACGAGATTTAGTTCTATCTGACAACACACCAATAATCGGATCGTTGATGGCATCCCAAATTTTACCAATCATTAAAATGCTACCAGCTAATCCCGCCGGAATCCCAGCCACATTGGTAAAGAAAACCAGCAGAAAAAATATGGAAATATTACCAGTAATTGCGGGTCCTAAATCTCCCGCACCATAAGCCAATTTGGTTTTCAAATCCAATTTAGGATTTTCTGGATTAATGGGGGCATAATCATCAACAGAATTGTTTATGCTCATACTAAAATTAAAATTTGGGATTTAAATTAACTATTAATTAAAAAGTAGCTTTTTTATGGCAAACCTTTACATTTCTTGGTCAGATTATCATCAAAAAATTGAACGTTTAGCAGCCCAGATATATCAATCAGGCTGGAAGTTCAACCAGATTGTCTGTCTTGCTAGAGGGGGAATGCGGGTGGGAGATATTATTTCCCGGATATATAAACAGCCTCTGGCAATTTTAGCTACATCTTCTTATGGTGGCAGTGGTCAGCAAGAAAGAGGGAATTTAACCTTGGCTCGCCACTTAACAATGACGACTGAAAAATTAGGTTCTCAGGTTCTCCTAGTTGATGATTTGGTAGATTCTGGAGTCACACTAGAGCAGAGTATACCTTGGC
Source organism: Nodularia harveyana UHCC-0300 (assembly GCF_034931085.1). Classification (NCBI taxonomy): domain Bacteria; kingdom Bacillati; phylum Cyanobacteriota; class Cyanophyceae; order Nostocales; family Nodulariaceae; genus Nodularia; species Nodularia harveyana. The sequence goes on from NZ_JAYGHG010000001.1 coordinate 45,518, forward strand.
TTCAGCAAAATAGTAATTACGCCGTTAAGGAAATTCGCACAGCTGTACTCTGGTACAAAGCCTGTTCTACAATTAAACCTGATTATTATGTCGATTATCTCCCGGATAACCCCTGGATTCATCAACCCTTTGAACACTATGAAAAGATGAATCCCGCAGAATTGTAGCTGATAACTGATAACTGATAACTGATAACTGATAACTGATAACTGTTAAAAACTGCCAGCAATTAAGCCGATAACTGCACCAGCCGGGACTAATTGCCATGTGGGACGTTTGAAGCGAATCAGGGCTATTAAAGCGACAACGCAGATAATTAGGGCTAAGATGGAGCGCTCCAAGGTATCTTGAAAAATAGCAGTTTGTGCGAGGGGAATGGCCGCAGCTGCGATCGCACCCAGAACCGCCGGAGTTACCCCCTTCAAGAAGCTGCGAATCCAGGGGTTTTTACGAATGCGAACTAAAAGCGGTGCAGCCCCCATAATGAATAAAAATGATGGGGTAAAAATGGCCACGGCAGAAATTAACGCCCCCAACGCCCCAGCTACCTTATAACCGACAAAAGCAGCCGTAATTACCACAGGACCGGGAGTAAATTCACCAAGTGCAACACCATCAAGAAATTCGCTGCGGGTTAACCAATGAAATTGATTGACTACTTCCAATTCCAACAAGGGGATAATTACTAATCCACCGCCGAAGATAAAACTACCGACTTTGAGAAAGAACAAGGTTAAGGTTAAATAATACTCATTAATCCGTTCTATTCCCCAAAAACTAGACAGCGCCAAAGTATCAGTAGTGACAGTTGCTAGTGTTTTCGGCAACACCTGCATCATTGGTAAGAAGGGAAGCCAAGCACTGGTGCGATTTGATGGACTGTAGAGGATTAACCCAACTATACCCGCTACGATAAATTGCCATAGCACATTGATTTTTAATAGTGAAGTCACAAGTAAAACAGAGATGGCGATCGCCACACCTGGAACATCAGTAATTGCCCGTTTCGCTAACTTCCAGCAAAAGCCAAAGATAATTGCAATTACCACCGGGGTAATCCCCAAAAACAAATCTTTAATCTGCGGTATACCCTGAAACCGAAAATATGCCCAAGACAGAGCCAGCATGATCACAAAAGCCGGCAAAATAAAACAAATACCAGCCACTAAAGCCCCCAAATGTCCCGCCCGCAAATACCCCGTATAAATTCCCATCTGGGTAGAAGCAGGACCCGGTAACATCTCGCACACCGCCACTCCTGCCAAAAAATCTTCTTGACTAAACCAGCCTCGCCGCACGACAGTTTCATCATTAATCATGGCAATGTGAGCTTGAGGACCACCAAAGCCAATCAATCCCAACTTGAGAAAAAGTTGAGCAAGTTCTAGCAATCGGGTAGATAAACTAAGCTGTGTTTCCACAGAGTCATGATTACTTTGCTGATTCATCTCTACCTCTTTGTGAAGATATGCAGGATCAAAAGTGAATTTAAAAACTCAAAATTTAAAAGTAATAGGACTTACGCACAAATCACGGAATAACTAACCACAGAGACGCAGAGGACACAGAGGAATTAGGATTTGAGAGGGTTTTTGCGTAAGTCCTCAAGAACATAAGTAAGGTTCGATGATCATCTCATATATTATTTGAATTTATTATTTATCTTTCAGAAGTTAGAAAAAATAAATGATCCAAATGATGGAAGAAAAGAAAAAATTGAGTTGGTAATATAGCTAAGTCTGTAAGATTCGTATGCAATTTATGCTCCTAGTTTATTTACTAGATAATTCACCGATATAAATAAATTTACCAGTGATGAGCAGATATTGCCTCTCTGATTCCAGAGAACGAACAACAAGTATGAGGAGCTTTTTTTATGTTGAATAGACTGAACACAAATCACTTCAGCCGTTGTGTCAGCTTTGCCAATGGTAATAATAGTTTGATACCAAAACGGTGGAAGTCCAAAGGTATTACAGCTTTAGCGCTGGGGACTTTGCTGCTTTCTGGTTGTAATAATGGGTTTCGAGAAGCAGTTGCTCCGGAATCACCAGACAATGTTGTCACTGAAGAAGTTTCAGATATGACCAATCAGCTGATCGGTCAAACCGTAACCATTAGAAGTAAACCGATCCGCTTAGTAAGTCCCACCAGCTTTACAGTCACGGATCAGAAATTATTCAGTGGCGACAACATCCTAGTTGTTAATGCTACAGGGGAACCTTTTACTCTCCCTGATGGGCAGGATATAGAAATTCAAGCGACAGGAGAGGTTCGCCAATTTGTACTGGCAGAAATTAATAGAGATTACAAGTTAAACTTGCAGTCAGACTTATATAGTGAATACGAAAACCAGCCTGTAATTATTGCCCAGTCAATGGCATTAGCACCACAACCAGGGGATATCATTTCCAACCCCACAACATACTATGGTAAAACTCTGGCGGTAGCAGGTGAAGTAGCAGATACGAAAAATCAACTTTCATTTACCTTGAATGAAGACCAATTACTGGGTGGAGAAAAGTTACTAGTGCTACGTACCGATCCGCAACCGAGTATCAGTGATCAAGAAAGTATAGTTGTGACAGGTGTGCTGCGTCCGTTTGTCGTTGCTGAACTAGAGCGAGATTATGACCTCACTTGGGATTTAAATGTGCAGAGACAGCTAGAAGTTGAGTATAGCAATCAACCTGTGATAGTTGCTGACGGTGTTTATCCTTCGGCTGTTGACCAATAACATCAGAATTAATAGGGTGGGGAACAGCGCTTTATTCAAAACAGCCAAAGCCACAGGGGGAGAGTAACTAGTAATACCATACACCCCATCGCTAAGGAGGTAACAGCCAAGTCGCGGTCAAGATTAAAAGTCTCCGCAATTACCAGTGTGGCAAATGCTGGCGGCATAGACATTTGTAATACAATTACCAGTGCAGGTTCGCCAGTCACCCCCAAAAGTGGTAGTAAACTGCCGATAACTAAGGGAACAATTAACATTTTAATTGTTAAGCTAATTCCTGCTGGTGGTAGCTTGTGCCAGGAAGTTAGCCCCGAAAGTCGCATCCCAATTAATACTAGAGTTAAAGCCACCACAATCCAAGCTAATGTTTCTAAGGTAGATTCCCAGACAGTGGGGAGTGTAACTTGACGAAACAGCAAGCCAAAGGCGAAACTCCACAGGGCTGGATTAATTAAAAGAGATTTAGTAATTTGCCCATAATTCCGGATATTTCCCCCGAAATGAGATGCCAAAACTATTCCTAAACCGTAAGCCCCGAATAGTGTTCCCAACATATCGTAGAATAAAGCCCAGGCAAAGTATTCTGGCCCTGCTAATGCCAGGCTAATGGGAAAACCCAAATAACCTGTGTTACCTATCATTGCTGCCAAAAACAAGCTACCTTGAGTTGACTTTTGGTAAGTAGTGTGAGTGAAATAGGCTTGTCCTCTCATTCCGCACCAAGCCAAAAACGCTCCCAGTGAAATAGCTAAATAGGCGATCGCCGGCGCAATCCAAATCTGTCCTGATAAATCAGCTTGACGTAAAAAAGCCACAATACTGATTGGTACTCCTACCCAAAATAGTCCTTGACCCACACGGTTAGGAACTGAGTTAGGTAGTTTACGTCCCAGAATAAAGCCCATTAGGACTAATCCCACCAGTTTGACGTATAGTTCTAGGAGGTTAGCCAAGATTGTGTCCAGGAAGAATAGATGTGAATACTACCGCAAATAATCACTGTCCAGTCTACAATCTTGGATGGATATTGCATAAAAGCAGGAGTTGATCCTTGAATAAAGACCGGTTCTCTGGACAACCGCATAACTTATCAGGTAACTCTAGTGAAGATATTCCAGAAGCTTTACGGGATAGCCCTGAAGTGCCACCGAAAGGATTTTCGCCGACTCTAATTTTACTATTCACAGGAGTTGGAGGCGTAATCTTACTGGGTTTAATTGCTAGTTTTTGGTTCCTTGTCATCTTACCCAGAAACAGAGTTGACCCTCAAACTACATCTAACAACACAACTCCCACAACACAACCGAGTAATTCTGTCAATACTCAAGAAAATAATATCGATAGCCTCTTGGGTCATTTGACATACCCAGAAGCCCCAGAATCGGAACTATTATCAATTACCGCCGATGGGCGAATTAGATTACGAACAGCCGCCGCCGCCAGGTATCAATCTATGAGCGAAGCCGCCCGAAGTGATGGTGTAATTTTAGTGCCAATTTCGGGTTTTCGTTCCATAGAACAGCAGGAACAATTATTTTTTGGTGTCGGTGCTAAACGCAATCAAACCCCAGCCGAGAGAGCAATTGTCAGTGCGCCTCCTGGACATAGTGAACATCACACAGGCTACGCCGTGGATATCGGTGATGGTGCAGTACCAGCCACTAATCTGCAAACGAATTTTGAAAATACCAAAGCTTTCCAGTGGTTAGAAGGAAATGCAGCCCGGTTTGGCTTTGAACTATCCTTTCCTAAAAATAATTCTCAAGGTGTGAGTTATGAACCTTGGCACTGGCGTTTTGTGGGCGATCGCCATAGCCTAGAATTATTCTACAAAGCCAAAAATCTCAACACCACACAACCATAATCTAAATTACCATCGCATCTATAGGACTGTCAGATCATAGCGATGAGCTTCTATACACAAGTATCCATGAGAGAAGTTGCGAAAAATCTCGTGGATTACTTAAACTTATGGAATATACTATTAATACCGATGAAAAACCGCGTATTTACAAGTTGTGAACCGTAAATACCCCGGAATGCATTCGGCGGAGTCTGCCAACAGTTGGGCAGATAACGAAATTAGCCCTTGAATCTAATATAAATATAATTCCCACAGGTATAAATAATTATAGCTGGAAAAAGAGACACATCCAGAGACGGTTTAGGCAACACAATTCAGACATTCGCACCGATAAATAGGCGATCGCCAAGCATATCACATCTACCAGTCAAAAAAATAACTTGCTAGCTCAATCCAAGCATTTCAACTTTTACCTTTGAATTTTCCTATAAGAACCTGTTCACCTCGTTGAGTCTGTGTAAAAAACTGATAGAACTGCCAGTTATTTTTAATAACCCTTGATACACTCTTGACAAATACTCTCAATTTACTACAAGATTCTACTCATCGATCTGTGACGAGGCATTCAATGGGAATTAATAATCTGTTTACGGCTGGCGGTATCGTCATGTGGCCACTATTTGGATTTTCAGTACTAGCAGTAGCCCTGATTATTGAACGTATCCGGTTTTGGGTCAGAATAAATAACCGCCAAAGCCGTGTCATTAGAGAAGTCTTAAATCTCTATCGCCTAGATAACGTAGTTGGTGCAATGGATAAATTGCGGAAGAATGCAGATTTGCCTTTAGCGCGCATCTTTCTTTCACCTCTGGAATTAGAAGAACCGAACCCCGAAGAATTTCGTTTAGCACTAGAAAGTGAAGCCCAAGCAGAGATACCCCTACTCAAACGCTTCCAAAACATATTTGAGACAATTATCGGTTTAGCACCACTATTAGGACTACTGGGGACAGTATTAGGATTAATAGCTTCCTTTGCATCCTTAGATATAGGTGACGTGGGAGGTACAAAAACCGCAGGTGTCACCGCAGGTATTAGTGAAGCCCTAGTTTCCACCGCCACAGGATTAGTAGTCGCTATATTTACACTATTATTTGCCAACTCTTTCCGGGGTTTATATATCCGTCAAATAGCCCTTATTCAAGAATATGGCGGACAATTAGAACTACTTTACCGCCGACGTTACGAACGAGGAGAGAAAAACTATGCGCCTACAAGATGAACCAGATTTACCAGCACAGATAAATATCCTACCAATGATTGACGTGATATTTGCCATTCTCACCTTTTTTATCATGTCAACCCTGTTTTTAACCAGGTCGGAAGGGTTACCAGTCAATTTACCTCAAGCAAGCACCGCTACAGCACAGCAAATTCCCACCAGAATTACCGTCACCCTAGATGCAAAAGGAATACTGAGTGTTAATCGTCAACCAAGTACAGTGGATTCCTTAGCAGAGCAATTACGTACTATAATTGGTTCCAACTCAGAATCCTTAGTCATTATAAATGCTGATGAAAAAGTCGGTCATGGTCAAGTAGTCGCCATTATGGATCAGGTACGTCAGGTAAAAGGAGCGAAATTAGCCATCTCTACCCAGAAACCCTAAACACACATTAAACCAATATTTTGGCTGATTCTGCTAGCTCATAAAACACAGCAGTGGAATGTTTATCGTAGTTTTGCCCCCAACTATATTTAGTATCTTTTGCTGTTGATTACCGAAAACTGTAATCTGTTTATGTAGTTTCAGGCAACTAACATTGTTAAAAATATTGGTTGACTTCTGCAATCGAGGCGGTTATTATAATATCGAACCACAATCTAATTAGTCAAAAAGACTACAAATTGTGGTGAGCATTCCTAATTACCGTAAAGGTCACAATCATGTTGAACTCATTGTTTACCGAAATCTCCTCAGAGCAACAAGAAACCGTAGTTGGTGGATTTACCTTCAACTTTGGTTCTACCAATTTCCAAGGTTCTCAAGAAAACACTTCAACCAGCACAACTTCTGACCCTAATGGTGGTAGCAGCACAACCAGCACCACTGGAAACGTACAAGTTATCACCTTCGGCCAAACCTTTAACGGTTTCAACCTACCTACCGGCTTCTTCGATTCATAATTTAGTGATCTCTCCCTGGGTTGATTGGCGAAAAAGACGACCAACTCAGGTAAAATTTTGCACTAGCAACCATACTCATTGATTCATTTAAATTACCATCATGTTGAACCAACTTTTTACCGAAATCTCCTCAGAACAACAAGAAACCGTAGTTGGTGGATTCACCATCAACTTTGGCCAAACTGGTTTTTCTGGTACTGAAGAAAACACTTCAACTACAACTACCTCTATCCCAAATGGTGGTAGCAGCACAGACAGCGTAACTGGCAACGTAGTAGTTACTACAGAAGGCTTCACCGCCAACGGATTCGATCTACCTGACACCTTCACTTTCGCCAGTCTTTTCGGTTTCTAACCGAAAACAGTATTCCTAACTACAAGAAATGACAACATCCAACCAACTATTCATCGAAGTCTCCTCAGAGCAGCAAGAAATGGTTGCTGGTGGGTTCACCGTTAACTTCGGGGAAACTGGTTTTTCTGGTGCTAATAGCATAACCACCACAACTACTACCACTAACCCAGATGGTACTAGCTCCACACAGAGCGGAACTAACAACGTAACAGTTCAGACAGGTGGGATCGTCTTTGCTGGCTTGAATCTAACTGAGAATGAGTTTGATTCTTTTTCCCCTAATCTCCCCGGAGGTTAGTAGTAAGAAATACTACTGACTTAAGTAATTTTTGTTAACACCATAGAGATAAAAACCATGACCAACGCATTATTTAACGAAGTATCCGCAAACCAACAAGAAACCGTAGCTGGTGGATTCAGCTTGAACTTTAGTGGTACCACTTTCTTAGGACTACAAACAGCTTCAGGAACTACTTCTACATCCACTCCAGATGGTAGCAACGCAATTGGCGAAAATGCTGTTGTAGACGTTAATACATCAGGTGGAACTGCTAACGGTCTAGACCTACCTGCAAATTTTGACCTAGCTGCTCTATTCTCTTCATTCTTCGGCGGTATGACCATGTAGTTGATGAATTTCACCAGAGTTTGTGGAGACAAACATCTCCAACTCTGGTAAATTTTTTTGAAACCAAGAGGTGAAACTATTTCTCATCAATTGTTTACCGAGGTATCCTTTGATTAAGAAAAATATTAGCTGGTGAATTTACTTTAAATTTCAGCAGCTTAGTTTTATATAGTTTCCCTCTACCAAATATAGCTCAGTCTTTCCTGAGTCTTCCTACAGAGTTAGGTAAACCTGATAGGGAAGAGGCTTTTTAGTAACATTCCTAACAACAAAAAATAAACACAATGTCTGACAAATTATTTACAGAAGTATCTGTTGCAGAGCAAGAAACCATAACTGGTGGTCTTGATCTAAATGCAACATTGACTACATTTTTCGCTCAACAAACTAATTCCATTACAGGTGCTACATCTGGCTTTGGCGGTAGTACAGCAGGCGGTCAAAATTCTTCGGTTACAATCTTCACAACTGGTTTGACCTTGAATTACTTAAATGGTACTGGTCAAGTACCACCTATTCCCCCCATTCCAAACCCAAACCCAAACCCAAACCCAGGACCTACCCCAGGACCTGTAAATCCATAGACACAGAAAATTTGATTCCAGAGCTTTTTTCAGCTTTTAACTGACATCAACTGAAATATCTATATAAGTATTTCATAAGTAGATAGCAAGTAAAAGTTATAGCTTGAGAGTCATTTACTAAATTTTCCATGTGAATTTTGAGAAGTGGTCAACTATTTATTTTTGGGTCGTATAATTAGCAATAATTATCTGGTCTTGATAGACCCCCAAATAATAGCTGGCCATTTTTCATATGCGATTAAGAATTTTAATTCAACATTTCTGCAATTTAATATAAACATAAAAAGTACCCTAGCCTTCCCCACGAGCAGGGAGGAAACCGAATTCTACTGGGTAGGAGATAGTAAATATAGGTTGGGTTTCTAGACTTTGTACACACGCCCTAGCCATTAAACCCCAGGTAAGTAGTGATTTCTCATATTATGTTTCATTATTGAACTGAATTTAGTAACATAAATTTTATTATGGGTATTGATTAATAATTTGATATTATTCATAGAATTATCTGAAGCGAAATCGGGTAGCTGTTTCTAGGGGAATTTCATTATTACTTGCACATGAAATACCAATTTGTTCGACAGCATAGTGAAGAAGACTGTGGTGCAGCTTGTATAGCAGCAATTTCTAAATATTACGGGCGCAATTTTACCCTCAGCCATGTCCGAGAAGTGGTAGGAACTGGACAATTTGGCACAACTTTGTTAGGGCTGCGGCGGGGTGCAGAAACACTGGGTTTTACTGCTAAACCTGTGACTACCTCACCAGAATTACTGAAGCGTTTGGATGAAGCTCCTTTACCGGCAATTATTCACTGGAAAGGAAATCACTGGGTAATTTTATACGGTAAAAAAGGCAAAAAATATCTGATTGCTGACCCAGCTGTAGGAATGCGTTATCTGTCTAGCCAAGATTTAGTACAGGGTTGGACAGACTGGTTAATGTTGCTGCTAGAACCAGATCCTATCCGCTTTTTTGCTCAAAAAGATGATGAAGTAGGGGGATTTTTTCGGTTCTTCAAACGGGTTTGGATTTATCGCACAATACTCGCCCAAGCTTTACCTCTCAACTTGATGTTGGGGTTACTGTCTTTGGCTTCTCCCTTTTTATTGCAAATCCTCACTGATGATGTGCTAGTGAGGGGTGATACGAGTTTACTGACTACAGTAGTTATGGCTGTAGTAGTAATGAATATTATTTCTACTAGCTTGTCTTATGTACAGTCTAACTTAATCGCTCACTTTGCCCAACGCCTGAAATTAGGGTTAGTGCTGGATTTTGGGCGACAAATTTTGCAATTACCCCTTGCTTATTACGAAGCCCGGCGCAGTGGAGAAATTGTCAGTAGGCTGCGGGATATTGAGCAGATTAATCAATTAATATCTCAGGTGGTTGTTAGCTTACCCAGCCGCTTTTTTATTGCGTTGATTTCTCTGGGCTTGATGATTTTCTATAGCTGGAAATTGACGATAGTAGCGGTAATTATTGCTGTATTCATGACCTTATCTACCATCGTTTTTCTCCCGACTTTACAGCAAAAGAACCGAGAATTTTTAGTTAAAAATGCAGAAGCTCAAGGACTGTTAGTAGAAACATTTAAAGGCGCTCTTACCCTCAAAACTACCGGGTCAGGACAACAATTTAAGGATGAATTGCAAGGTGAATTTGGGGTTTTGAGTAACTTAGCATTCCGGACAATGCAGATTGGAATTATTAATGGTAGTTTTTCCGGTTTTGTTTCTAGTATTGGCAGTGTGATTTTACTCTGGTTCGGTGGCTATTTGGTGATTAATCCGGCTGAGAATCTCAGCATTGGACAGTTATTTGCATTCAATGCGATGAACGCAAATTTCGTAGGGTTAATTGCGATGGTGATTGGTTTTGTACAACAATTCACAATAGTGAAAACTGCTACGGAACGTTTGACGGAAGTGATAGACGCGACTCCGGAAAATGAAAATGATGGGAAAAAGCCTTTTGCGATGATTCCCGGTGATACAGATATTGTTTGCAGTAATGTGAATTTTCACTATGCTGGTAGACTTGAACTGTTAGAAAATTTTTCCTTGACGATTCCTGGTGGTAAGGTTACTGCTATAATTGGCAAATCTGGTTGTGGTAAAAGTACCATAGCCAAACTAATAGCGGGGTTGTACCCGATAAATTCTGGTAATATTCAGATAGGATTATTTAATCTTCAAGACCTGTCTCTAGATTGTCTGAGGGAACAGGTAATATTGGTTCCTCAAGATGCTCACTTTTGGAGTCGTTCTATAGTAGAAAACTTTAGACTAGGAGCGCCCCATGCTTCTTTTGAGCAGATTGTTAAAGCCTGTAAAATTGCCGAAGCTGATGAATTTATTGTGAAACTACCTGCAAAATATCAAACTATTTTAGGTGAGTTTGGGGCGAATATTTCTGGGGGACAGCGCCAAAGGTTAGCAATAGCGAGAGCAATAATTACAGATCCACCTATTCTGATTTTAGATGAATCTACAGGTGGACTTGACCCTGTGAGTGAAGCACAAGTTTTAGAACAGTTATTTCGCCATCGTCGGGGAAAAACTACAATTTTAATTACTCATCGTCCAAAAGTAATTAGTCGGGCTGATTGGGTTGTGATGTTGGAAAATGGTAAGTTAAAGCAGGAAGGAAATTTAAAAGATTTTCAGGAAACACCAGGAGAACATTTAGATTTGTTCATTGATTAATTCAGTCCTAATTTTTCTTAAAAAATATGCTATATACTCATAACGAAAAAGTCCTACCCGCAATCAAAACTGAGGATTTTCTGCCTCCTGTTAGTATTTGGACTTCCTTGGCTGGAGTGGCGCTGATGGGAACAGTGGTTTCGGCGATCGCAGTTTCTTCATTGGTGAAATATAATGTCACGGTGAAAACAGTGGCCACTGTTCGTCCTGCGGGAGAAGTTCGGGTTGTACAACCACCGAAAGAAGGGACTATTGAACAAATCCTAGTTCAAGAAAATCAGGTTGTCAAAGAAGGCGATATCATTGCTATTCTTGATTCTCAGGAACTGCAAATTAGACAGAGACAATTGCAAGGAAGTATTCAACAAAATAGTTTACAACTAATTCAAATTAATGCGCAAATTGAGTCTTTAGATAATCAAGTGCTGGCAGAACAAAGACTGATCCAGCAGACAGTTAATGCAGCCCAAACTGATTTACTACGTAATCAAAGAGACTACCAAGACCGGGAAATTGCTACTAAGAACGAATTGAAAGTAGCGGAAGCGGAATTGCGAAAAACACAAGCAGATTTAGAAATGGCTCGTGCTATGTTGGAAAGCGCGGGAGAAAAACGCGATAGCTACCAGGAATTGTCAGAAAATGGTGTAGTGAGTCGCAATGTATATAATGATCAAGTTCTGTTGGTAAAGCAGGCGGAATCGAACCTAGTCGCAGCCAAAGAAGCCGTAAACATTTCTGAAAGTAAAGTAAACTTAGCCCAAGCAGCCCTGAATCCTTCTCAGGCGGTAGTAGAAATTGCTCAAATCCGCATTGGTCAAGAAACTGCTAGGGGTGAAGCAACCATCGCCACCTTAAATAAAGAAAAACAAGCTTTGATTCAACGGCGGGTTGATATGCAAAATCAACTCTACCAATTACGCCAAGAACTGCAACAAGTAGTGAATTTGCAGCAAGGTAATATTATTCGTGCTACTAGCGATGGTATTATTCTCAAGCTGAATTTACGCAACCCCGGTCAAGTGGTGCGGGCTAGCGAAGCTGTGGCGGAAATTGTTCCCCAAAACGCACCTCTGGTAATTAAAGCGATGATTCCCACCGGAGATATTCAAAAAGTTGAAGCTGGTCAAGAGGTAATATTACGGGTTGATGCTTGTCCATATCCTGATTATGGCACTCTGAAAGCTGTGGTCAGTCAGGTATCTCCAGATGTGATGACAGCTACAAGCAACACCGGTGCAGTAGCGGCTACAGCTCTACCAGGAAGTTACTTTGAAGCCACAGTACAGCCAGAAAGTATGACATTTGGAAATGGCGATCGCCAATGTCGCATCCAATCAGGGATGAATACCAAAGCTGACATTATCTCCAAAGAGGAAACAGCTATGCAATTTATCCTGAGAAGAGCGAGATTGATGAGTGATATATAAAGCGATTTTTCTCACTGCAAAAGAAACTCAAGAATATTGAAAAAAGGGCGATAACTTCCATCATTCCTTGGTAAAGTTAAGCGAAAGTAAAACCCCAGTTCCCAGAAAAAGGAGCATCGGAGAATAATTTGGCTACAAGTCGAATTTATCTCCCCTGGCTTCTTCCCAGTCCCCATTTATTTGGCTTTCTGATACTTACCAGGATATTTTCTTTGAAAGTAATCTTCCATAATTTCTAAAAGTATCGGGCCAGCAAGACTACCACCGCCGCCGCCAGAATGTTCAGTAAAAGCGACAATCACAATTTCTGGTTTATCGGCCGGGGCATAAGCACCAATCCAAGCATGATTTTTTTTCACGCCATTCTGCCATGCTTCAGCCGTTCCTGTTTTACCAGCTACGGGTGGAAGTGTAGGCTTATTTAAAACTTTTCCAGTGCCTTGAGTTATCACCTTCCTGAGTCCATCACGCAAAATTTTCAAAGTGGAAGGCTTCATGTTGATAGATTCTCGCCAACTTCTCGCTTCTTCATTATCTTTAAGCAAATGCGGTTGGACTCGGTAACCACCATTAGCTGGAACAGCAAACATGACCGCAACTTGTAAAGGAGTAGCTAATAAAGAACCTTGACCAATTGACATATTAATGGTGTCGCCAATAGTCCAAGGCATCTTTTGAGTCTGGCGTTTCCATTGGTCATCCGGTACTAAACCCCTGGCTTCTTCCGTGGTAAACTCAAAGCCGGTTTTCTTACCAAATCCAAATTTACGAGTCCATTCAATCAAAGTCGGGCCGCCCACTGACCTAGCAACTTGATAAAAGAAAGTATCACTACTCCACTGCATTGCACCCACAAAACCTAAAGGACCAAAGCCGGCGTGGTTCCACTCACCAAATCTACGACCACTAATAGTTAAATAACCGTAGGTTTGTAGAACTGTGTTGGGAGAAAATTTACCTGATTCCAGCGCAGCTGCTGTAGTCACAATTTTGAATGTACTGGCGGGAGGAAAGGCACTGAGAGCGCGATTAACTAAAGGACCGTTTGCACCTTGTACAGATTGCCAATCTTGCTGAGTCAGTTTTCGTTTAGAGAAGATATTGGGGTCAAAGGTGGGGCGAGATACCATCGCTAAGACTGCGCCATTATTGGGGTCAAGTGCCACAATAGCACCGTTGTACTTCCCCAAAGCTTTATCTGCGGCCTTTTGCAGATTTAAATCTATAGTTAAATTTAGATCATTACCGGGTTTGGCCTGTTTATCTTCCAATACCCGAATAAACTGACCTGAGCCATTTACTTCAAGTTGCTGACCACCCCATTCACCCCGCAGCAGATTTTCATAAGCCCTTTCAGACCCCATCTGACCAATGACATCTCCTAATCGATAGCCTAACTCTCGCTTCTCTTTTAACTGTTCGGGAGTTAATTCTCGCGTATAGCCGAGGACATGGGCTAATACTTTACCTTCGGGGTAATAGCGTATGGCTGAAGTCCGAACTTCTACATTTTTGAGTTCATTTTCATACTCTTTGATGGCAGTAACTTGGGCTTCACTCAAGTCACGCGCGATGAGAATTAATGAAGAAGAGTTGGGGCCCGCTTCTTCTAATGTGTTTTCTATTTCCGCTTTGGGGATATCGAGAATTTTCTCTAGACGTGAAACTATAACCGACCACCCAGGCTGGGTATGGGTCATGGGCCAGAGATATACAGAACGAGGGGAACGGTTACTAGCTAAAAGTTTGCCATTGCGATCAAAAATATTACCCCTCTCTGGTTGTTTGGCAATTGTCCGCACCCGGTTAGACTCCGCCTGGGAACGATATGCGGCTCCGGTGATAATTTGTAAGTATGCTAACCGCACGCCGATTGTGGTGGTCATCAGCAAGGTAAATACAATTAAAAAGATGGGCTGAAAATTTCGCCCAACTGTACGTGTGTTTTTGTTTACCCTCAGTGGGGATGGTTGCCAGAAGGACATAAGATAAATAAGTTTTCTAAACTAGACAAATATGTATAAGATTATGCTGAAGTTTCAATAATCTTTTATACTACATAATCTATAGATTCTCCAATCCCAAAGTACGGAATTATCAGTTTTAATAGACTAAATTAACTGAGAAAATCACCTAATATCAGAGCATTCTACTTAAGATTATGGCTCAAACAGTTACGGAAAATCAGAATCAAATCACAACGTCTCAGCCACTGGATGTTGAACTGCGTCATGTGTTCAAGTTTTTCAACAAAGAACCGGCGGTACATGGAGTAGATTTAGATGTCAAACAGGGCGAATTCTTCAGTATTTTAGGCCCTTCTGGTTGTGGTAAGACAACTATCCTCCGGTTAATAGCTGGGTTTGAAATGACTGATGCGGGTAAGGTGTTGATTCAGGGTCAGCCAATGTCTGACGTTCCGCCTTATCGCCGACCTGTAAATACGGTTTTTCAAAGCTATGCGTTGTTTAATCATCTGAATGTTTGGGATAACATTGCTTTTGGACTACGACTGCAAAAAAAACTCCGTAAATCGGAACTGGAAACTAGAGTTGAAGAAGCTTTAGGGCTGGTAAAAATGGCAAGCTTGCGATCGCGCTTTCCCGGTCAACTTTCTGGTGGTCAACAGCAACGGGTGGCTTTAGCTAGGGCTTTAGTCAATCGTCCCACTGTGTTATTGCTGGATGAACCTTTAGGGGCTTTAGATCTAAAACTGCGGAAAGAAATGCAGTTGGAGTTGGCGAGTTTACATAAAAACTTAGGACTGACTTTCATTATGGTGACACATGATCAGGAAGAGGCTATGTCTTTGAGCGATCGCATCGCTGTGATGAATCAAGGCAAAATTGAGCAAGTCGGTACTCCTCGACAAATTTATGAACATCCCCAAACATCCTTTGTCGCTGATTTTATTGGTGATACCAATTTATTTGCAGGTGAAATCACTCATATCGAATCTTCATCCCTAGAAATTGCCACAAAAACTGGGTTAAAAATAGTTGTCAGTCGTTGTGTAGATACCCCATCTCAATTATCTCAAGCGGTCGTGGTGAGTGTGCGTCCGGAAAAAATTCAACTTTCACTGTATCGCCCCCATGACATGACTAACTGCTTTGAAGGGCGACTGGGAAATGTCATGTATTTAGGCACTCACGTTAATTATGTAGTGGAATTAGCTAACGGTGTGAGTATTAACGTTTTGCAACCCAACACCCTGGGGAACTTACCAGACAGTCACACAACGATTTATGCTTGGTGGGGAGAAAGTGACTGTGTAGCGATTAATCAGTAGTGACATGAAGAACAGAAGGCAATTTTTACAAGCGATCGCCGCACTTTCCAGTTTGTCCCTAGCTAGTTGTGGCTGGAAATTGGGTAATGTCAAATCTAGTAACATCTCTCCCCGCAGCGATCAACTAGATATTTTCACTTGGACACAATATTACGATAAACAATTATTGGAAACATTTACCACCCAAACCGGGCTAAAAGTGTTGGTCAATATTTATGACTCCAATGAAGTCATGCTGGCTAAAATTACAGCTGGTGGTGGTAGTACCTATAGTGTGATCTATCCATCTGACTATATGGTGCAGAAGATGGTAGAAGACGGTTTATTAACCGAAATTAATCATGACCGCCTGACTGGGTTAAAAAATTTATTTCCAGAATTTCAAAATCCCAGTTATGACCCCAACAATCGGCATAGCATCCCCTTTAATTGGGGAACCACCGGTTTTATTTACGATTCTGCCGAACTCTCTGATCCACCCGAAGACTGGGAATATCTGTGGCAAAACCGAGAACAATTAAATCGGCGGATCACCTTGTTAAATGATGTCCGGGAAGTCATGGGTGCAGTGTTGCGAATGTTGGGTTACTCATACAACTCCCAAGACGAAAACCAACTCAAAGAAGCTTATCAAAAGTTAGTGGAATTGAAACCTGCGATCGCCTCTTTTGACACTGACGCTTGGCAAAACCAACTGTTAGCCGGAGATCTAACCCTAGCCATGTGTTACTCCGCAGATGCTATCCGTATTACCCAGGAAAATCCCCGATTTAAATATATAATTCCCCGCAGTGGTTCGTCACTATGGACTGATACCATTGTCATTCCCAACACATCACCTAATTTAGATGGTGCTTATGCCTGGATTAACTTTATGTTACAACCAGAAGTAGCCGCTAGTATCAGTGAACGTCTCAGCCTGGCGACTCCCAATAGTGCTGGGTTTGAACAATTACCCAAAAATATCCAAAATAATCCTAGCTGGTTTCCCCCAGAATATATCCTCAAAAATTGCGAACGTATTCAACCCTTGGGTGATTTTGAAGATGTTTATGAGCGTTACTGGACTGAATTAACTATTAGCTAATATTTTATCCCCATCATTATTGTGTCTACTAAAAATCGTCCTCCTGAAATCAAATTATCTGGGAATATTGCCAAAGCCAAAACACCTAATAGAAACCCAATGAATTGGCTGCAACCTTTAATATTTCTCGCCCCATCTGGACTTTGGTTACTATTATTATTAGTTCTACCCACACTGCTAATTTTCCAATTAAGCCTGGTTCCCAATATTAGACCAGGGGAAATCGTTAATCCCAGTGGCATAGATAACTATTTGCGGATACTAGACCCGTTATACCTGAAAGTCATCTGGCGATCGCTACGACTAGCAATGAGTACCACAATCATCTGCCTAATTCTCGGCTTTCCCGTCGCCTATTGGATTGCACAAATGTCACCCCAGCGCTGGCGAAACTTGCTACTATTAGGCTTTGTCCTCCCTTTATGGACATCCTCTGTCCTGCGTTCTTACGCCTGGATGACAATTTTACGTCCCACTGGCTTACTAAATACTATTCTCAGCACTTTAGGCTTACCCACCATAGATTTACTCTACCAAGAACCAGCCGTATTAATTGGCATGAGTTATAGCTTATTACCCTATATGGTATTAATCCTTTATGCTTCCCTAGAAAAACTAGACAAACGATTATTAGAAGCCTCTGCCGATTTAGGTGCAAATTCCCTACAAACTTTTGTCAAAGTCACCATACCGCAAGTTTTACCAGGAATTATTGCTGGGACAATGTTGGTTTTTATCACCGCCTTAGGGGATTTTATTGAACCAGAATTATTGGGTGGAACTTCTAGTATGACAGTAGCGCGACTAGTATACAATCAGTTCCTCGGAGCTACTCAAAATTGGGGCTTTGGTTCAGCCTTAAGTATGACATTAATTTTTGGTGTAAGTATAGCGATCGCCCTGTTAATTAAGTTTGGTGAAGTTAATGAAAATAGCTAACACTGGAATTGAATAATATATAAGCACATCAAAAACTGAGATTGGCTATTGATAACAATGAACAATAAAAAAAATGTTCTTTTATTATTAGCTTTTGGATTAAGCATAATCATATTTTTTTTCATTCATACTCAAATTTCACTTGGCAGAAAACCGATTAAAGTCGGAATTCTCCATTCTCTAACTGGCACAATGGCCATTAGTGAAAGGTCTGTGGTTGATGCCACCTTACTAGCTATTGCAGAAATAAAT
The DNA here is from genome assembly GCF_034931085.1 of Nodularia harveyana UHCC-0300. NCBI lineage: Bacteria > Bacillati > Cyanobacteriota > Cyanophyceae > Nostocales > Nodulariaceae > Nodularia > Nodularia harveyana. The sequence continues at coordinate 63,522 of NZ_JAYGHG010000001.1, forward strand.
GCTCAAGGTGGTGTTCTGGGTAGAAAAATTCAGCCAATTGTCGTTGATGGCGAATCTAATTGGCAAACCTTCGCTGAAAAAGCCGAACAACTAATTGTACAAGAAAAAGTCGTTACCGTCTTTGGCTGCTGGACTTCTGCTAGTCGGAAAACAGTCAGTCCTGTATTTAATAAATATAATCATTTACTTATTTATCCAGTCCAGTACGAAGGACTAGAAAGCTCACCCAATATAGTCTACACAGGTGCTGCACCTAATCAACAAATCATTCCCGCCGTTAAGTGGTCCTTTGATAATTTAGGAAAAAGATTTTTTTTAGTAGGCTCTGACTATATTTTTCCCCGCACAGCCAACGCCATTATTAAAGACCAGGTTACAGCATTACAAGGTCAAATTATCGGAGAAGAATATATACTTTTAGGTAGCAGAGATGTTGCAGGAGTCATCCAAAAAATTGTAGAGACTCAACCAGATATTATCTTAAACACTATTAATGGCGACAGTAATATTTACTTCTTCCAAGCCTTAAAAAATGCTGGAATTACTGCCGATAAAATTCCCACTATTTCCTTTAGTATTGCCGAAGAAGAACTACGTAATTTCTTGATTACAGACATAGTAGGTAACTATGCAGTCTGGAATTATTTTCAGAGTATTGATCACCCCAATAATCATGATTTTACCAAAAAGTTTCAGCAAAAATATGGTAAAGGACGAGTCACCTCCGACCCCATTGAAGCTGCATATTTTGGAGTTCATCTCTGGGCGCAAGCAATTAAAGATGCAGGTATAGATGATGTCAATGCTATTCGAGAAAATATCAAAGACCAAAGTTTTCACGCCCCAGAAGGCATTGTATATATAGACCCTGATAATCAACATACCTGGAAGACAGTGCGCATTGGCAAAATTAAATTAGACGGACAATTTGAAATTGTCTGGAACTCAGATAAACCAATTCGCCCCCAACCTTATCCCCTTTCCCGTTCTCAGGCTGAATGGGAAACTTTTCTCAAATCTCTTTATCAAGGCTGGAACAATAATTGGGCAAACCCTGGTTAAGATAAATTTGGAGTGGATATTTGAACAATACCAAAATAGTCAATAAATTAATATTATGGTTTTTAATAATTGCCTTGTTACCTCTGACAACGATTACTTGCTTAAATTATTATATCGCCAGTAGTTCGCAGAAAAAAGAGGTTGAAAATAACCTGATTGCTACAGCAAATAGCAAAGTAAAATGGTTGGAAAACTATATTAATCAACGCAAAAATAATGCCAAAGCTATTACACAAATTCCTCATATAATTGATGCTGCTGAAAAATATCAACAGGTATTTGAAAAATTTGGACTTAATTCACCAGAATCTAAAAAATTAGATAGAGAGTATAGAACTTTTATTACCAATTATTTAGAAATATTTGGTTATTCCGATATTATTTTCATATCTCAGCCTGGAGATGCTATTTTTTCAGTCAAACTTGGTCAAGAACTTGGGGAAAATTTTCATACAGGAGATTACAAAAATTCAGAACTTGCTAAAGTTTTTGAGAGAGCCAAAACATTAATGCAAGTTGAAATATCTAATTTTGGTTATCATTTAAATACTAAAGAACCCGTTGCTTTTATTGCCGCTCCCATCTTTAAGAATAACATAATTATTGGTGTATTAGTATTAAAACTGAATAATCAAGAGTTTAATAAAGTTGTTAATAATTACATTGGCTTGGGTAAAACTGGTGAAACTATTGTAGTTTCAAAAATTGATCAAACCATAGTTTTTAACTCACCCACACGCCATGATAGTAATGCTGCTTTTAACAGAACCATTAATATTAAACAGCAGAAATCACACCCACTTAATCAGGCCTCTCAGGGGATTAAAGGCTTTGGTATTACCACTGATTATCGAGGTCAAGAAACTATCGCGGCTTGGAGGTATTTACCTTCCTTAAATAGCGGTCTGCTAGTCAAAATCGATACAGCAGAAGCTTTTGCCACTTTAAAAACATTACAAAAGATTACTATTATTTTAATTATAATTACATTTGTTTTTGTCATACTTGCCGCGATTTTAGTTGCTAAAACAATTTCTAAACCAGTTATAGAACTTACTCAAGTCGTCAAAGAATTGACGAAAGGAAACTTTTATCAACAAGCAAAAGTAATTAACAATGATGAAATTGGTCAATTGGCACAATCATTTAACTATATGGCCGAAAGTTTGGAGAAATCTTTTGAAACTATCAAATTGCGTGAAATAGAATTGGCTGATACTAATGAAAAATTAGCCGCGATTTTAGCAGAATTAGAATATAAAGCTCAACAATTAGCTAATCAACTAATCCAGAGCGAAAAAATGTCTAGTTTAGGTCAATTAGTGGCGGGTATAGCACACGAAATTAACAATCCAGTTAGCTTTATTTATGGTAATATTGAACCTGCCAAAGAATATATTCAAGTTTTATTAAAAATAATACAAGTTTATCAAAAATCTTATCCTGAGCCAGTTAGAGAAGTTCAAGAAATAGCAGAAGACATTGCACTAGATTTTGTAGCTAAAGACTTCCCTAAGTTACTAGCTTCCATAGAAATAGGAGCTAAAAGAATCAAAGAGATTGTCTTATCTTTACGCAATTTTTCCAGATTGGATGAAGCAGAAATCAAAGCGGTAAATATCCATGAAGGTATTGATAGTACGCTAATGATTTTAGCAAATCGTTTGAAAGCTAACTCTGAACGTCCAGAAATTTCCGTAATTAAAGTATATGGTAATTTACCATTAGTAGGTTGTTATGTGGGACAACTTAATCAGGTATTTATGAATATTTTGGTAAATGGGATTGATGCTTTAGAAGAAGCTATAATCAGCCATAATTTGGCGAGAGAACCGCAAATTTCGATTCGTACTGAACTTTCTAGGGATAATCAAGTAATTATTAGTATTGCTGATAATGGTATGGGTATTCCTGAAAACTTGCAAAATAAATTATTTGACCCTTTTTTTACTACCAAGCCTATAGGGAAAGGTACAGGTTTAGGTTTATCTATTAGCTATAAAATTATCACCGAAAAACATCAAGGAAAAATACAGTGTATTTCTTCCCCTGGAAATGGCACAGAATTTTTAATTTCATTTCCTTTATATCAAGTATGAAAGACACCCAACTTCTCAGAACGGTAGGGTATCTTGTTACTCACTAGCAAATTTTCATACTTCTACAAAAGAAGTAGAATCAGACACTGCTTCACCGTTCAAATCATTGAGAGTAGAAATCAATTCATGCTCTAAATAAGGCTTAGTAAAGTAAGCATTTGCACCCAGTTCCGTAGCAAGCTGACGGTGTTTTTCGGCACTGCGGGAAGTCAACACGACAATGGGGATATTAACGTAACTGGGGTTTTGACGAAGATGACTTAACAATTCAAAACCATTCATGCGCGGCATTTCTAAATCTGAGAGAATCACCTCAATCTCTGGATGACATTGCAACTGTTCTAAAGCTTCTGCACCATTTTGTGCTTGTATAACTTGATATCCATACTTTTCTAAAGTCAGAGAAAGAGTGCGTCTCAGACTAATAGCATCATCCACCACTAAAATTACCTTTGCAGTTTTGTGATTTGGCTTGAGAGACTGAGTGAGTTGTGCTGGTGCAGAGGCACTCAATAAAGGTATGGTGGGGGTAATAGACCCTGACAACGCTGGTAGCTGTGAATGGTCAGATATTGGTAATGCTGGTACGTCTAATTTAATTGGTCTAGCCTGAAACTCTAGCAGTAGAGTCCCATCAATGACTAATATCAGATTTCCGTTGGCTAAACTACTACAACCATAAACATATTTCGGCGGTGCGATCGCACTTCCTAAAGGTCTAATCACCAATTCTTGTTCACCAATGATTTGGTCAACTTCTAAACCAACAACACCTTGATTTCGCTTGAGTAGGAGTACAGGATTTTTCATCACTCCCAGTTCATTGGTAATAGCAGCATGGTTTCTTAGACTACTACCATGAGATAAAGAACCGTGATAGTCAATCAAGTCAGACAAGCGATGCAAGTTGACCATATTGTCATCATCATCAGTATTCCAATGTAAAACTCGTTTACCTTCAAACTCCTTGACTTGCTGAGTAGAAGGAATCAATATTTTAGCAATACTATCCAACAGTAGGGCATAAACAACCCCTCCCGCCTGGACTAACATTAAGGTATCAGTAGTCATAGAAAAAGGTATTTTGAGGATAAAAGTTGTACCTTGATGAGGCGAAGATTGCACTGAAATAGAACCATTGAGTGCTTCTAACTGAGAACGCACAATATCCAAACCCATACCGCGTCCAGAAACCTCATTCACCTGGTCAGCAGTAGATAATCCCGGAAAAAACATCAAATCTAACAACGATGGTTCCGAGTGAGAAGAATAGCCTCTAGGATCATCATCACCTATAAAACCAAGGTCAACAGCCTTCTGGCGAATACGCTCAAAATTTAATCCCTTACCATCATCTCGGACTTCAATCACCGTTTGACTACCCTGATGATAGGCGCAAATTTCGATAGTTCCTTGTTCTGGTTTACCACCTGCTTGGCGAACTTCAGGAGATTCAATACCGTGATCAAAAGCATTACGCACTAAGTGCAGCAATGGTTCATAAAGCTTTTCAGCAATTGCCTTATCAACCAGCACATCTGTACCAGTTAGCCGCAATTCTACCAGCTTATGATAGACAGTCGCCAATTGTTTCACCATTTGAGGTAAGCGATTAAACACAGTCCCCAGAGGTGATAACCGCGCTTCTACTAAATTATCGACAATACTAAAAGCTAAATTCTGTTTTTGGTCACTAATTTGACTAGCATCTTTCAGAAGTAATTCCAAAGATTCAGTAGTTTCTTGTAATTGCATAGTTTCTTCCATCGCTTCATGCAAAGACAGATGAAAGTCGGAATATATATCCATTTCTAGAGAGTCAAATTTCACAGAGGCAAAATTCTGTGTAGAGGCGGATGTAAAATTTTGCATCTGTAAAGGTAAATCCCTCAACTGATGTAAAGTCTCTTGATGTCTGCTAAATTGCTGCAATAATTGCTGCAACATTTCCCCAATCTTTTCATCATGAAGTGTCCGGCGTTTTTGAAAAATTAGTAATTCCCCTGCGAGATAATTCAGCCGTTGTAGTCTATCAACATCTACACGAATGAATGTCGGTTTGCGATAATTTTTAGTTTCTGGAGGTTCAAATTTATCTGGTATTTCCGCTTGAGTTTGTATAGGTGCATCAGCAATAGGTGTAATGTCTGTTTCGACAATATCTGTAACCACCTCTTCACTGACAGCTAATGATTTATCCACTTCCTCATTAGTAATCTTTGCATCAGCTTCTCCTCCCCATATTTCTTCTACTAAATCATTATTTATATGTGAGTCAGTAGGAGAAATTTCTTGAAAGACTAGTAACTGTCGTAATTTAAAACTGTCGAGCCAATTTTTTTCTTGACTATTAACAGGAGGATAGTTTTTATATTCTTGGGCTAATTCCCGAATTTGAGTTTGTAAACTGTGCGTTAACAGGTGATAGCTGTCAGATTTATCAGATATATATTGAAATTTAGTAACTGCTAGCAGAATGATTAAAATTACACCGTGGCGATAAAGACAAAGGCTATAGCTATCTTCTTCATCTTCGACAAAATTCAAAAATTCATTTAACCAATTAGTAATGTAATCTATTTGGTTTTCTGCCTCTGATTTGGGAATCAGCAAAGATAACTCTAGTTGTTCTTTAGGTATTTGCTGCTGATGATTGAACCAGCCAAAAATATGGTATATGACTTTTAAATATAACTTGGCTGTTGTGGGTTTAATTTGCTCATTTTTAGTATTGCTAGATGCTGTTAAAAAATCATAAAATTCCTCACAGTTGTTGAGAAAGTTTTCAGTAGATGGGAATAACTGATCTTGAATGACAGTTGTGAGTTTTTGCCATTCTGGGGAAGGTGCGCCGCCACAAGTGCGATCGCCTGCTAGCACATCTTTTTGAGCCTGTTGTAAATCGATAAGAGCTAGTAACGCAATATGAGATACTTCCTGGGGATTAGCTTCTAGGGCTGTGATAATTGTTTGAGAAATTTCTTCCAAACCAGGTAAGTTCAATGATTCTGCCAACCCCAAAAATACCTCAGCTTGAGAAGTTAAAAACTCGATAAATTCTGGGTCATCAGGAGGATTCTTAATAGTTTCAGCTAAACTTTCTAAACGCTGATTGACACCGGATTCAAAGATAGATTTAACAATATCAAAACCCAATTCTTCAGAAGTAGGAATATGCGTTTCATCCCCATAAGCATCACCGAGTTTTTCTTGTAATTTCGCAAAAACTAATGCGGATCTTTGCAGCAGTTCTTCATTATCAATAGGACTATTTGTTAGTTGTCTATTCAGGGCTAGACTGAGGCATTCATAAGCTTGCATCAACAGTGTTTCCAGTTCAGTATCAAGTACCACATCTGGACTGTAAAAAGCTTTAAACACATCTTCTAAAGAATGAGAAATCATCTTAATGACTTCTAGCCCTACGTTGGCAGCACCACCTTTGAGGGTATGACTAGCCCGCATTAATTTATGAACTTTGGCAATACTAAAATCTTCTGATAAGGTAAATAGTTCTTGTTGAATAGTATGTAATAAATCTGGTGCTTCTTCCAGAAAATACATATAGCCTTGTTCACGAATTTCGGCATCTGTAATCATAATAGTTTAGGGATTAGGGATTGGGGATTGGGGAGTGGGGAGTGGGGAGTGGGGAGTGGGGAGTGGTATTGGGAGTGGGAGTTTGGGATTGGGAAATGTTATGCTTCCCTATTCCTTGTTAGCTCATAGCAAGCTTCAGCCAAATTCATGCTTTCTTGCCAAACTTTCAAATCTTGATAAGAGCGAATTCCATAACTTGTCATTACCTACTCCCTATTCCCTACTCCCTACTCCCTACTTATTTGACTTTAAATTTACTAGCAGTTGCTAATAAATCTTGCGCCATTCCTGATAAATCTTGCAAGACAGTAGCAATTTCTTGAGATTCTGTAAAAGTCTTATGAGCAATTTCTGCCACATCTTGCATGGATGCTGTGACTGTGACAGATTGACCCATTTGTTTTTGGGTGGCGGCGGTAATCCGCTCAATTAGTTGGCTGATTTCGGCAGTTGCGGAGACAATGGCGTTTAAATTTTGCCGAGTTTCACCGACAAAGTTTGTTCCTTCTACTACCTGCTGAATCCCTGTTTCCATCGCTACTGCTACTTCTCCGGTTTCTGCTTGAATTTCCTCGACTAATTTTTCAATTTCAATGGTTGCGGCGGCTGATTGGCGAGAGAGGGAACGAACTTCATCGGCTACAACTGCGAAGCCTTTACCATATTCACCAGCACGAGTGGCTTCAATAGCTGCATTCAAGGCGAGTACGTTTGTCTGGGTGGCGAAATTGCCGATTAAGTTGACTACTTTGGAGATTTTTTGGGAAGACTCACTGAGACGTTTAATTTTTTTACTGGTTTGGGCGACGGTTTCCCGAATCCCTTGGATGGCTTGCACTGTCTGGTTCATGGCTGCATCACCAGATTCTACAGTTTGGTTAGCTTTGTGCAAGGCTAACTGCACCAAATCAGCGTTAGTTACCACTGCTTGGGTAGACTCTACCATCTGTTGGATATCGTTGAGGGCTGTGGTAATTTCTTCGGATTGTTGTTTGGCGAGATTTGTGAGTTTCGCTAGGGAATTATCACTAGTAATGGAAGTTTGGGCTACTTGTTGAGAAGTGCTTTGGACTTGAATAACAATTTGTCGCAATGCTTGCAATGTATTGTTATAGGCATCGGCAATTGTCCCTAGTTCGTCTTCGGTAATGGGGGCGCGGACTGTTAAGTCTCCATCCAGGGCTGGTCTCAGGGCTGTCAAGAGTTGAATAGAGCGTTGTTGCAGTAGTTCTTTGGCGGCTTTTTCTCTTCCGGCGGCTTCTGCTAGTTTTGATGATTGGGCTTGTAGTTTTTGCAGATATTCTGTTTGTTGTAATGCTAACCCTAGCTGGTCGCCAATGCGTGCTAATAAGGTGGCTTGGGTTTCTTCCCAATCACGAGTTCCGGAATTTTGATAAGCGGCGAATAAGCCCCAGAGTTTGTCCCCAGAGAAGATGGGAACTATGATATAAGCTTTAATTTCAAATTGCTCTAAGATCTCAATGTGGCAAGAAGAATGATCTGCTTTATAGATATCGTTGATTACTAGGCTTTCACCTTTGGCGTATCTTCCTCCCTGGGTTTCTTGGAGGTTGGTGTCATCCCAAACGGTTTTGATATCAACACCTACTAGTTTCACCCAATTTTGAGCTACTGATTCGGCGATAAATTCACCACCCCAATCTTCATTGAAACGGTAAACGGCGACGCGATCGCATCTTAGTAATTGCCTGACTTCTTGAGTGGCTGTTTTGAAAATTTCATCTACATCTAAGCTTTGGCGAATGCGGTTTACTATCTTAGTAACAGCTTTTTCTTGTTCGGCGATTTGAGCTAATTTCTCTGATTTTACCTGCACTTCTGCCAGATAATCTATTTGTGATTTGGCGAGGCTAAATTGTAGGGCAATTTGGGTTAAAAAGTTAACTTCCCAGGGTTGCCATTCACGAGTTCCGGAGTTTTGATAAGCTCCCAATAAGCCCCATAATTTATCATCAAAGAAGATGGGAACAATAATATAAGCTTTGGCTTCAAACTGCTCTAATATTTCAATGTGACAAGGTGCAAGACCGATTGTATAAGTGTCATTAACCACAAAGTTTTCACCTTTGCTATAACGACCGCCTTTGGTTTCTTGTAGGTAGGTGTCATCTAAGACGGTTTTGATATCAGGCCCTACTAGTTTGACCCAATTGTTACCCACTGATTCGGCGATAAATTTACCACCCCAATCTTCACTGAAACGATAAACGGCGACGCGATCGCACCGTAATGATTGGCGCACTTCTTGGGTGGTGGTTTTGAAGAAACTTTCGACATCTAAAGCTTGGCGAATCCGGTTAATTGTCTTGGTCAGCGCTTTTTCTTGGGCGGCGATTTGGACTAATTGCTCAGATTTGATTTGTACTTGTTGGAGATATTCACCTTGGGTAATGGCTACACCCAGTTGCAACCCTACCTGAGTTAAAAAGCTGACTTGCGACGATTGCCATTCACGAGGGCCGGAATTTTGATAAGCTCCTAACAAACCCCACAATTGTTCCCCGGCAAAAATCGGCACAATTATATATGCCTTCATGTCAAACTGCTCTAAAATATCAATGTGACATTGAGCATGACCCATTTGATAGATGTCATTGACTGCAAAGCTTTCACCCTTGGCATAACGTCCGCCTTTGGTTTCTTGTAGGTGTGAATCTTCCCAGACCATTTTAAAATCTGGTGTCACCATTTTTATCCAATTCTCACCCACTGATTCAGAGATAAATTTACCACTCCAGTCAGGTTCAAAACGGTAAACACCGACGCGATCGCACCGTAATAATTGACGAATTTCCTGAGTTGTGGTGCTAAAAATCTGATCCAAGTTTGATATCCGCAGAATCTTACCAATAACTTTAGCTACGGATTTTTTAGCTAAGGCTTGCTGTTCTAATTCTTTTTGGTATTCAAAGCTTTGCAAACGGTAGGTTAGTTCTGCGCTAATTTGAGCTAGCAGAGTAGTTTCGGTTTCTTGCCATTGGCGGTCTATAGCACAATTATTAATTGCTAATAAACCCCAGACTTTACCTTGAATTAAAATCGGGACAGTTAAACTAGATTTAATTTGAAATTTTTCTAACAGTTGCTTTTGATAAGGTGTCAACTGTACCTGATTAATATCGTTAATAGCGACAGGGTCTAAATAATCTGCACTAGTATACAAACCAAAGAGAATACCAGGAAGATTTTCATTAATAGTCGGTGTCCAACCTCTGGTTCTAGACTCTGATAAAACTGTGCCAGATTCCAGATTTGTAAACTGATAAACCAAGGCGCGATCGCAACTAATTTTAGACCTCAGTTGTGTTACAGTCACTTGTAGCAGCGTTTCCATATCTAAGGATTGACGCATTCTATTTGTAATATCTTGAAACTGTCGCCGCCAATTTTTAAACTCTTGGGAAATTGCATTCAGTTCAAACATGGCATCATTAGTAATATCCGCTATATTACTACCACCATTTTGATTCTCTAACTCTTCTACAGGAATTGTTGACTCGTCTTCGTAGCTATTTTGGTAGGAAATAGTCATTTCAAGCACCTCAAAAATTATTATTACTAGTCCGTAGGCAAATAGAATTAATTATTCATAGCCCACATAGGAGATTGAATAATTGCTGTCGCATCCAAACTTAAGATCATCTCCTCAGCACTATTAATAAAGTACCCCTTTAAAAAGGGTGACATAGCTGGATAGAATAATTCCGCAGATATAGGTTTAATTTCATTGGTATCTAGCCATTCAATATCCATCAAAGACCGCACCAATAAACCTAAATATTTACCTTCCCTTTCTAAAACAATCGCCATCAGATGAAGGAGGGAATTTGTGCCTTGTAAAATCGGTGGATAACCAAGCATTTCCTCTAAATCTACTAACCACAGCATCTCACCACGCCAGTTATAGATACCCAAAACACAATTTGGCATTTGGGGAACATTACAGATATCTGCCAATGAGACTTGAAAAACCTCTGTGATTTTTTCTAAAGAAATGACTGCTGTATCCTTTGTACCCAGATTCAAACTTAAAAATTTTTGTTTGTTTTCCAAAGTTATTAGTCCTTTGATATAGATGATCAGCTTCAGTCAATCTTTCAAATAGAACAGTTTCACTTCAGTAATTTTTTCAGAGTAACAACTAATTCCTCTTGATTTATAGGTTTAGCAAGATAAGCTTCAGCACCTAGCATATTTCCCCACATTTTATCGACATCAGTATTTTTAGTTGAGCAAAAAACTATAGGTATTTTGCTAGTGTTGGGGTTATTTTTCAATTCTCGGCAAATTTCAAATCCGCTTTTACCGGGTAAAATCACATCCAGAAATATTACATCTGGCTTATTACTATCTATTTTGCCCTGAACTTCTTCACTACTAGTAGCACTAACTACATTGTAACCAGCTTGCTGTAAGTAACGACTGATCATTTCTCGATCAGTCAAACCATCTTCAACGACTAAAACAGTATTCATGACAATTACCTTTAAATTGGTTCTCGACTGGGAAAAGACCACAAGTATTCGTTTAACTTAGACAAATACCCAGTGGGAACTTAACTCAATCTTCATTGATCATCTCGCTATTTGGATCAGGGAAAGTACTATGTTTGATAAAATTTACATTGCATAAAACGCTTCTAATTTGAATATTTCCGTTATCATCAGAGATTATTTCTCAAGAACTTAGCCCAAATCATCAACGAATTTTCACAAGGTAATTTTTATCAAATATCATCAATACCAGACTTTAATGAGAAACCTTTAAATAAGATAGATTTTGATTGGTTTGTGGTTTGGTTTGCGGTAGTTTTGTCACCTTGACCGGCAAATATTTACGCACTACGTTCATCACCTTATCTGAGGCTACAGGCTTAGTCATGAAATCTGTAGCCCCGACAACTTTAGCTCGGACTCGATCTAAAAGACCATCATTACCTGTTAAAATAATCACAGGTGTATCGGCAAAGGCTGAAATTCGGCGCAACTGAGCACAGATTTCATAACCATTAGCGATGGGCATAACTAAATCTAAAAAAATTAAGTCTGGCTTATTTTGAATCAGAGTTGGTAAAGCTTGGATAGCATCTTCAATTTTTATAAATCTCAGTCCATGTGAGGTCATAATTTCCTCTAGGATCTTACAAACCTGGGGACTATCATCTATACAAGCTACTAATGGTGCAGTTGATTTTTGTGCTTGCTGAGAAGTAGGGTTGCTTTTAACTTTTGCAATTGATAAGGGCAAATCAGGTAATTCCACCAGTTCAATAATACCTTTGAGAATATAAGGCAGCAGTGAACGGGTAACAGGAACAATACCCTGCTTCATTTTGGCTGCTAAATCTCGTAGGGTATATTTACCGTTAATTAAACTAACAAAGTTTTTGTAGACAGCTTCACTGACATTCTGGCGGAGTTGTTCTGGTTTCCGCAGCACTGGTGCTAAGTCTGGAGAAAAACTAGCCAAACCAGCTTCCGACCAAACTTTCCAGGTTGCTTCCATTTGTTTCATGGAGACGTTTGCACTGGTGAAACTCATTGGTGTTTCTAAAACAACGTCTTGGTGGCGAGAACAACTTGCAGAAATAAAGTTTGTTTGTTGAGCTAAATCAAACAATAATTCTGCTATGGTGTTTTCTACAAAAGCATGAATCTGTTCGCGGTTAATTTTTTTTCTTTTGTACAAAATTTCCAGGATGCGATAATCCCAGTAATTCAGTTCTATGTCTTCTCGGCGTAAATTTAACTTATCGATATCAATTTGAGGACAATATTGCGCCATATTTCGCCGCCAGCGCCGAAAAGGGTGAGTTCCACCTGTTCCCCAAACTATTCTTCCTAGACGATAATAAAAAGTCCATTGGTTTCCTTTATGACTTTTTATATTTAAATAACCATTGTATTGCAGTTCTGTACAATTCTTAAATTCATCAAGTATATTATTTGATATCATTACTTCGTTATCGGTCATAGTTTTTTCCTTTAATTTGAATTAAGTATTGAAATATTCAGAATAGCTATACAGCAGTTATTAAGTAATCAAGATGCTATTTAAGTAAGATGGGCAAGATAAGCAAAAGTATGAAGACAATATAAGTCTACTGGGGGCATGATATGCTTTTGTCTTGCTCTATGTCTAATTTTTTAAGTGTGATTAAGATTTTGTGAGCCTTTATTTTATTTTAATCATTTATGTTCAATAATATATCCGTATAAATTCTGATCTTATTTTCTTGAAATATGAATCTATAGGTATTTATTTCAGGACTGATTTATAGATGTAAAAAGTTATAAAAACTTGTAAAAGTACGATTATTTTTACAATCCTTAATGACTTAGTGATTACAGGACTTAGGCAACAATTGCCAAAAATATTGATTTATCCTTCGCGTAGCGCATACCGCCAAGAGCGCCAAGAAAATGTAGATTATGCGTAAGTCCTATGATTAATAATTCTCATTAATGTACATAGTAGATATCCGGATGTTAATTAAAATAGCCAATTAAACGTAAAAAAAGGTGCAATAGCAATAAAGACCAGTACCACTAAAACATTTTCCTACTGTCTACTCTCTATTTGCGTAAGCCATGAATAATCAAGGTGTAGACATAGCAAGTTAATAAAGTTTGTTACTAATACAGATTCTAATTAAAGTTATAAGTTCCAGGCTGAGGATGGTGGTAAATTTCATCAAAATTTACATATAACTATCAAGTTTAGTAACAGATAAAAGAATCCCAGTGTAAGATCCCAGGATTCGGCAATTTTGAATAGTCACAAAGAGAAGCAGCTAGTTTTCAGCAGAAATTTCTGTGTTTTTAGGAATATTTCCTTGTACTATCAACATTGAGCAAGGAGCATGGTGCAAAACATAATTGCTGACACTACCAAGGAAAAATTCACTTAAGCCGGTACGACCACGACGACCAGCGAGAATTAAATCAGCCGGCCAATTACTCGCTACTTCACAAATTAGCCTCCCAGCATCACCAAGATTTTGGGTAAACTCAGTTTTGACACCAGCATTAATTGCTGTTTCTGTCAAGGATTGTAACCAATCTCTGCGCTCTTTTTTGAGTTTTTCCCAGTCTTCCATATAACTACCCATAGGTGTGGCTGCTACAGATGGATACATGATATCTGGTTGTGTAAATACTGGGCTGATATAGGGGTCTTCCAATGGAGACAATACGTGTAATATCATCATTTGAGCATCAGCAGCTTTTGCTAAAAATACACCTTGTTCAAAGACAGACTCACCTATTTCTGATTTGTCTATGGCTACTAAAATTTTCTGATACATATTTAATATTCCTGAGAGGATGTTTGTAAAGTCTAGATTTATACCTATTGTTAGTGATGAGACATCGCGGAACTACTTAGCTTAAATCCACGCAGGTGAGTTTTAAACTTTAATTTTATGTTAGTCTACATTCGCGTAACGTTCCCAAGGAATAGGTAGACTTGGGGTACATAGGCATTATCAATCTACATATTCATTGTAAAAGCATCATCTACCTGTTTGAGTAGAGATTCTGGGGTAGAGGAGTTATCTAAAACTACAGTGGCGCGGGCGGCTTTTGTTTCGAGAGATAACTGGCTATGAATGCGTGCTTGGGCTTGTTCTGGTGTTAAATGATTGCGTTGGATTAATCTTTGCAGTTGTTGTGATTCCGAACAGCGTACTACCCAAATTTCTGTGCCTAAATCGGTCATTTGGGCTTCAAATAGCAGAGGGATAACTAAAATTAATGTGGGTGCGGATGATGTGGCGATCGCCTCCCGAAACCGATACAATACGTCAGGATGAATCAAAGCTTCTAGCCAGTGGCGTTCATCGGGATGAGCAAAGATAATTGTCCCTAGTTTTTCCCGATTCAGACTACCATCTGCAAGTAGAATATCCTCACCATAACGCTGCGCGATAGTATTGAGAATGGGCGAACCTATAGCTACAGCATCCCTAGCATAGATATCTGCATCCAAAATGGGGAGATGATAAGCACTAGCCAAATAATTGGCGACGGTGGTTTTACCTGTAGCAATTCCCCCAGTTAAGCCGATAAGACGTTTATCCATGACTAACCCATTTAATCAAGGCTTGAGTTAAGCCATCTAAAGTATATTCCTCAGCTTCTACATTCACGCGCCCCAATAAATCTACGCAACTTTTTGAGGTTTGGGGACCAATAGAAGCAATACAAATATTCTCTAAAATATCTATATCTGAGTTGGAGGAAAATACTTGTTGTGTTAGCTGACAGAAAAACTTGACAGTTTTAGAACTAGCAAAAGTAATAATATCCACAGTGCGATTTTGCAGAGCTAATTTGGCTGATGCTGATATAGTATGGGGACAACGAGATTGATATGCAGCTACTTCTACAACCACAGCACCTTGAGTAGTTAATTCCTGCACTAAAACATCCCGTCCACCACTTTCTACTCTGGGAAATAACAGCTTTTTACCTTGTAGTGGTTCGGGGAAATGAGCTACTAGAGAATCAGCGACAAAATTCGGGGGAATAAAATCGGCTTTAATACCGTGTTGCTGGAGACTTTTGGCGGTTTTTTCTCCAACAACTGCAATTTTTATCTCTGCTAAAGCGCGGACATCTTGACCTTGGGCGATTAATCTGGAAAAAAAGTAATCTACCCCATTGCTAGAAGTGAGAATTAGCCAGTGAAAATCAGTTAAATTAGCGATCGCTTGATCCAAAGCTAGCCAACTAGAAGGGGGAACAATTTCCAACGTCGGCATAGAAATTACATTAGCACCCAATGCGGTGAGGCGATCGCCAAATTGACTTGATTGTGTAGCAGCGCGTGTCACCAGGATAGTTTTACCTGCGAGGGGAAGATAGCCAGATTTAGAGAAGTCGCTGAACATGGTTTGATATTGAGAAACTGAATCCTGTGAAGATATTGTCTCAGGTTTTAAGTAATTACATAGTCTCACCACTTCCCCAATTACGATTACCACTGGAGAGAGAGAAACGCCTCTAGTTTGTGCCAAAATATTATTTAATTGACCGATCCAAATTTGTTGCTCAGGAGTACCAGCCCAACGGATAATGGCAATAGCAGTAGTTGGCGATCGCCCATGCCTGAGTAATTGCTGTATAATCTCTGCAAGATTCCGCCCACCCATCAAAATCACTAAAGTTTCCAACCGAGATAAAGCATCCCAATTTAAAAGAGATGGTTCATGGGCTGTAAACACAGCAAAACAACGACTGAGAACAGGATCAGTCAAAGGAATCCCAGCCATTAAAGGAGCCACCAGAGCCGAAGAGATACCTGGAACCACCTCAAAATCACAACTATATGCTTGCAGAGCTTGAATTTCTTCAGTACAGCGCCCAAAAATAAATGGATCACCGGACTTTAATCGTACCACTTGTTTTCCTAGCAAACAGTAATACACAAGTAACTGATTAATGTCCCCTTGTGGCGTACTAGGTTGACCACCACGCTTACCCACATCTAGACGCAGACACTCAGGAGATATGCACTGTAACAATTGGTCATCTACTAAAGCATCGTAGATTAATACCTGAGCCTTGGTCAAGAGATTGTAAGCCTTCACCGTCAGATATGCCACATTTCCAGGGCCAGCACCGACTAGATAAACTTTGCCCTTTTGTTCAGTCATGATTACAACTATGTCACTACGGCAGAGAAGGTGGTCACTGAGCTTGTATAAATGCTTAGTACACATGGATATTTTACTACAAAACCTCTGCGTTAAACCTGTAAATCCAGACTTTGCACCCCTCAGCGTAACTCTGCGTTAAAAATAGCTATTCTATGGTTTTCATTACGAAATTATTGTCAAATAAACTAGATATGTATAATGTTATTGAGGATTAAAAATTCTACCTCAAAATATTATATCAACCGCCAAAGAGATGGGAACAAAAATAGATAAGTAAACCCTGACAATTAATAACAGGACTTACGCAAAATATCTCTCAAACCCTTATTTCTCTGTGTACTCTGCGTCTCTGTGGTTCGTTATTCCATCACTTGTGCGTAAATCCTAAATAATTTTAAAACCTATTACCTATTCCCTACTCCCTATTCCCTACTATAAATTATCAGATATATTTTGAGTTACAAAGAATACTAAAAAACCGCAATAATTAATACAAGATTGATTTAAAGAAATAGCATCTTCATTACAACTTCAAATATCAAACTGAGAGAAAATGAGTGCAGAAAAAGAATACTAAAAATTTGCGCTCGGAGACGAATAATGGTAGCGGTCGCAGAAAACTTACAGCACCGATTAAGTATACAGACTGTAGAAATTGCCCCTAATACGACCGCGATTCGCTCTCTTGATTGGGATCGAGATCGCTTTGATATTGAATTTGGACTGCAAAACGGTACAACATACAATTCATATCTAATTAGGGGCGAGCAGACAATTTTGATTGATACTTCCCACCAGAAGTTTCGTCAACTATATTTAGATACACTCAAAGGACTTGTTAACCCCAAAACCATTGATTACATAATCGTTAGCCACACAGAACCAGACCATAGCGGCTTAGTAGAAGACGTATTACAATTAGCACCCAGAGCCACGGTTTTAGCCTCAAAAATTGCCCTTCAGTTTTTAGAAGGTTTAGTACACGAGCCATTTTCCAAACGGATTGTGAAAAGTGGCGATCGCATTAACATTGGCAAAGGACACGAAATGGAATTTGTGAGTGCGCCCAACCTGCACTGGCCAGATACCATCTTCAGCTTCGACCGCAAAACCAAAACCCTATTCACCTGTGATGCTTTTGGGATGCACTTCTGTGACGATCGCACCTTTGACGAAGACTTAGAAGCGATTGAAGCCGACTTTAGATTTTACTATGACTGTCTCATGGGTCCCAACGCTCGTTCACTACTGAGCGCCATGAAGAGAATGGGGGAACTGGGCAAAATTAACATGATTGCCAACGGTCATGGTCCAATACTTTACCATCACTTAGACATATTAACCGAGTGCTACCAAAGTTGGAGCCAAAGACAAACCAAAACCGAAACCACCGTTGGTTTATTTTATGTTTCCGAATACGGATATAGCGATCAACTCGGTTTAGCGATCGCCGAAGGTATCCAAAAAACCGGAGTCGGAGTAGAAGTCCTTGATATCAGCACAGCCGAACCCCAGGAAATCCAAGAACTAGCCGGGAGAGCCAGTGGACTGATCATCGGAATGCCCCCATCTGATGCTCTTCCAGCCCAAGCGGGAATCAGTTCCTTACTATCCGTAGCCAAAAACAAGCAACTAGTAGGCTTATTTGAATGTTACGGCGGTGACGACGAACCCATTGATACCCTGCGGCGGAAATTTATCGACTTGGGTGTAAAAGAAGCCTTCCCCGCCATTCGGATTAAAGAAGCTCCCACAGGTAACACATTCCAAATGTGTCAAGAAGCCGGGATCGACTTGGGACAATTGCTCATGCGGGAACGCAACATCAAGCAGATCAAATCCCTTGATGTCAACATGGAAAAAGCCTTGGGGCGGATTAGCAACGGACTATATATAGTCACCACCCAAAAAGCTCATGTCAAAAGTGCCATGTTAGCCTCCTGGGTCGCCCAAGCCAGCTTACAACCATTAGGATTTACCATTGCTGTCGCCAAAGACCGCGCCATTGATTCCTTAATGCAAATTGGCGATCGCTTCGTTCTCAACGTCCTCGAAGAAGGAAATTATCAAGAACTGAAAAAGCAATTTCTCAAGCGCCTCCTCCCCGGTGCTGACAGATTTGCTGGAGTCAAAACCCAAACCGCCAAAAACGGTTCTCCCATTCTCAGCGATGCTCTAGCATACATGGAATGTGAAGTCCAAAAAAGCATGGAATGCAGCGATCACTGGTTACTATACTGCACCGTTCAAGAAGGTCGCGTTTCCAAAGCCGATGCAGTGACAGCAGTTCGCCATCGCAAAGTAGGTAACTACTACTAATAAATTCAGTGAACAGTGATCAGTGAACAGTTATCAACCTGCGTAATGTTCACTGGTTACTGATTTAATTTTCCATGTTTTTTCCACACTTCTTAACTAAAAATCTATGAACAATTCCAAACCCCGTGACGTACAAGTTCTTGCGATCGCCACAAACACAACATTGATTAGAGCGCGTAGTTGGTCACGCCTACGGTTTGAGATTGAATACGCACGAGAAAAAGGTACTACCTCCAATTGTTATGTAATTGAAGGCGATAAAACCGCAATTATTGACCCACCTGGTGAAACCTACACAGAAATTTATCTCCAGTCATTACAGCAAACCATCAACTTGAAAAAGTTGGATTATGTGATTTTGGGTCACTTTAGTCCCAACCGCGTCCCAACTCTCAAAGCACTTCTAGAAATAGCACCACAGGTAACTTTTGTTTGCTCTCTCCCTGCTGCAACTAACTTGCGTAATGCTTTCCCAAATAACGCATTAGAAATTTTAGTCATGCGGGGGAAAGAAACCCTAGATTTAGGTAAAGGTCACGTTTTTAAATTCTTGCCTATTCCCAGTCCCCGTTGGCCGGATGGACTTTGTACCTACGACCAGCAAACCCAAATTCTCTACACAGATAAGCTCTTCGGCTCTCATGTTTGTGGGGATGAGGTCTTTGATGATCATCCCGAACCATTAAAAGAAGACCAGCGTTATTACTACAACTGTCTGATGGCTCCCCAAGCTCAACACGTAGAAGCAGGTTTGGAGAAAATATCAGATTTTCAGGTGAGAATGTATGCGCCGGGTCATGGGCCATTGGTACGTACTGGCTTAATAGAACTGACCAAAGCCTACGCAGAATGGAGCAATGCTCTCAAAGATCGGGAAATATCTGTAGCTTTACTCTATGCCTCAGCCTATGGCAATACAGCGATTTTAGCCCAAGCGATGGCTTTGGGATTAACTAAAGGTGGAGCCGCAGTGCAATCAATCAACTGCGAATTTGCTACTCCTGATGAAATCCGCGCTGCTATACAACAGTGTGATGGTTTTGTGATTGGTTCTCCCACTATTGGCGGTCATGCACCCACTCCCATTCATACTGCTTTGGGGATCGTGCTAACAGTTGGTGATAGCAGCAAACTCGCAGGGGTTTTTGGTTCCTACGGTTGGAGTGGAGAAGCCTTTGATTTAATTGAGGGTAAACTGCGAGATGCTGGTTATCGCTTTGGATTTGATACTCTCAAAGTTAAGTTTAAACCCGATGATGTCACCCTGAAATTCTGTGAAGAAGTGGGGACAGATTTTGCTCAGACCTTGAAAAAAGCTACAAAAGTGCGTTTACCACAACAATCCGCTACGCCTATGGAACAAGCTGTGGGTAGGATTGTGGGTTCAGTTTGTGTCATCTCCGCTAAACAAGGTGATGTGTCTACGGGGATGTTAGGCTCTTGGGTATCTCAAGCTACCTTTAATCCTCCAGGTCTAACGGTGGCGATCGCCAAGGAGCGAGCCATAGAATCCCTAATGTATCCTGGGAGTAAATTTGCCTTAAATATCCTGGAAGAAGGCAATCATTTAGAATACACTAAACATTTCCGCAAAAACTTTACCCCTGGAGAAGAGAGATTTAGCAACTTTAACACCACAGTTGCAGATAATGGCTGTACAATTCTCACAGATGCCATAGCTTATATTGAATGCTCAGTCAACGAACGGATGGAATGTGGAGATCACTGGGTCATTTATGCCACTGTTGACAACGGCAAATTAATCAAACCTGATGCTGTTACTGCCATCAACCATCGTAAAACAGGTACTCATTATTAAATGATTAATAGCTTAATTTGAGCAATTAACCCTCAACTATTAATCTTTATGGAAAGACTCCTTCCATAGTTTCATGAGGTGGGAGTCTTTTTATATAATTAAGGACTGGAAGCCTTTTACCGTCTAACTTTTATGATCAGTTTATCTTCTAACGTCCTTAGCTGTTCCTATCTGTACCTAAACATTTGCCGAATCGATCTAATTTAACTCAAAAAAATTCTTTGTAAACTCTAATAAATACAAATTTTTACCCTGAAATGGTCTTTTTCATTAGGAACTTTGATAGTTATGTTGAGTCTAGCAAATATGACAGAAATAGTTAGGTAAAATTCCGCAATTGCCACCAGGACAAGTGAATACATATCGTGTCATCTTAAATTAGGAAGTCAGTATCTGGCTATTCTCACACAACTTGCCAACTACTCTGCCCCCAAGCTTTTATACTAATTTGTTCCTCCTATGTCCGCACAAAATAACAAGATTAAATTTCCTGTTTGGCAGTATCTGAATCAACCGTTATTCAGCCGCGATTCTAAATTAGAATTGAATCCTCGTCGTTTTGCTCATAGCTGGCGTGTGGGTCTTCTGGAACGGTGCTTGAAGAAAGAATGTGATGCTAAGGGGCCTCAACAGTACTAATTTCTCATCGAGGTGAAAACAGTTCACTAAATTTTTAGGGAACTGGAAAAAGTCAAGGCCGTCTAGAGTCAAAAGCGAAGAGAAATGGGTTAAGGACTGGTCAATTATGCCAAGGTATTTTTTTGGCTACGTATGCCTACCCTTTTCATCTGGGGTTAACTGGTTAACAATGAATGGGGTATGTTTTAAATGATTCGATGTAATGCCGAGAACACCAAATGAGTTTGCAGTACACATCTTACTAGAAGGTGGTCACCGCGAAGAAGTACGTTTTCCTACGTTTCCAGATTTTCAAAAATGGTATAGCAGTTCGCTGATGCCAAAGTTTGATTCTAATGAATTGATTAACGTACCCATCAAGAATATTGATCAGGAATACTTAGTAGTACGTCCGAATCGAATTGTGGCAATTCGGGTAGAACCAGTATTTAGTTCTAGTGTTGAAAGATTCAACTAAGTCACTAACCCCGGTCTAAAGGCGAGGATCTTTATCATCCTCCACACATCCTGATAGCGGTTCTTGGTTAAGTGAGATACAAGAACCCCATACCCAATGCAAGTGCATAACGCTATGACTGAGAATCCCCTGAATCTATTCAGGGGAAGATTTATAGCAGCCTTTAAGGAGGTTAGGGCAGAAACAGATAATGAAACCCTTGCAATTAGGGAGTTTCAAGAATCGGATGGTTATGTTTGTTCCAATTGTAAATTTAAACAATCAACCTTTAAAGGTAACTACGTAAGTAGCTGAGATATTGAATAAGATTATGAAAAAAAGCCTTGCTTTGGTTTCGTTGAGTTTGGGAATGGCGTTGAGTCATAATGCGTCGTCGGCTATGGCTGATGTTGTCATCCCTGTATCAATTTATCGACAAGTTAACACACGAGTCCAACCATCTATGGCTCAGGTGGTCATCCCTGTACCAATCAATCGACAAGTTTTACCACCAGTCCGAATACGAGTAAATGAACCAGTTCCACCACCAATTTATCGACCAGTTCCACCGCCAATCAATCGACCAGTTCCACCACCAGTCCAAACACCAGTCCGAATACAAGTTCCACCACCAATCAATCGACAAGTTTCACCACCAGTCCAAACACCTGTTCCACCAGCATTCCCACCTAGACCTTCGCAAGTACAGCCTTCAGCACCCCTTCAACCGATGAATCTGGGGAATAACTGTACTCCCAGTCACGGTTGCTTGGGTTGGGATGAGCAACTTTGGGAGCAAATGGGTCAATCTGGCGATCGCCAGGCTTTGTTGACTGCTATTGACCATAGTTTAAGTTACTTACAAAAAAATAGTGCGATCGCTATCTATCAAAAGTATCCCATCAGGGAAATTACTCATGATCGCGTGCGTCGGAGTTTGATTCGGTTTCGCCAACTAGTTGTCAATTCCACATCTCCAGCCGAACTGCAAGCTGCTGTCCGTGAAGAGTTTACCTTCTACAAGTCTGTGGGTAATGATGGCAAGGGTACTGTTAAATTTACTGCTTATTACGAGCCTATTTATACTGCTAGCCGGATCAGGACTGAAGAATATAAGTATCCCATCTATCGACGACCACCGGATTTAGATAAATGGGCTAAACCTCACCCTAAACGGCTTGATTTGGAAGGTGCAGACGGTTTACTAGGGGACAGAAGCAAGTTACGCGGTTTAGAAATGCTCTGGTTCCGCGATCGCTTCGACGCATACATGATACAGATCCAAGGTTCTGCCCAAATTGAGTTAACTGATGGCACAAAAACCTCTGTGGGATTTGCCGGTGGTACAGATTACCCCTGGACTAGTATCGGTGGACAACTATCGAAAGATGGCAAGTTAGCTGCCAATCAATTAAATATGCCCGGTATCATTAACTTTTTCCAGACCCAGCCCCAGGAAATGAATAATTATCTCCCGCGCTGGGAAAGGTTTGTTTTCTTCCAAGAAAAAGCCGGGAGACCAGCCACTGGGAGTATAAATGTCCCAGTCACAGCCGAGCGTTCTATAGCTACAGATAAATCCCTCATGCCTCCGGGCGCACTAGCATTGGTTCATACCTCATTTCCTTACGTCACCAGCAATGGTCAGCTAGAATATCGCACTGTCAGCCGCTTTGTTCTCGACCAGGATACAGGTAGCGCCATCAAAGGACCGGGAAGGGTTGATTATTTCATGGGTTCAGGTAAAGTCGCAGGCGATCGCGCAGGTGTTACAGGTGGTAATGGGACACTATATTACTTACTCTTGAAAAATTAAGTGTGGGAAGTGTGGGGAGTGTGGGGAGTGTGGGGAGTGTGGGGAGTGTGGGGAGTGTGGGAGGTGTGGGAATAAGAGGTAAGGCTAAAGATTCTCAAATACCCAATACCCAATACCCAATACCCAATACCCAATCCCCAATACCCAATCCCCAATACCCAATCCCTACTCCCTAGTAAGGTGGATAATCATCTTCATCTGCATAAATATAAGAACTAGAAACACCAACCGGAGCCATTTTGGGTGCTTCTATTTTGATAGATTCCTTTCCAAACTCTTTGTGTTCTTCAAAAGTCTTGCAGATCATCGCTGACTCCAGAGAATCTGAAGCAATTAGGTAATCAGTTAATGTATCAAAGGTGGGATGCTTGTAGTCCACAGTTGAAGCTACCATGACAATGTTTGGTTCTATGCCTCTTTCTTCACATTCAATGATTGGGGAGAAAATTCCATGAGCGTGAAATAGAGGGCCTTTTGGTGATACGGGTTGCTGGCGATATACAGCATAAGCTTTTTCTAGTTCAGCGACGAATCCACCGATGACTCTTCCTTGTTGAAATTCGCAGTAGGTTTTGCTGAAACTGGCTCCGGCTACACCGCTCAGAGTTAATTGTAATGGAGAGTCGTGGAGAAACTTTTTATTTTCTCCGACTAAGTAAATGAGGTGGCGCGTAAAGGTTTTAAATTTAAGCTTATCTGCTAAAAAAGCATCGTAATTTTCTTTAAGAGTACCAAGTTTGTTACCCGTTTCCCGGTCTTTCACAGATAAGGGACCACGGCGGACTATAACTAACTTTGGAGTCTTGCTAATAAAAACTGTTTCTACTTCAGAGCTAAATTCATGCTCTACCCGTTGCCAATTTTCATCAGGCTGAAAGCCTACAGCTGAAGCATTATCTAATTTAATCGCTAAACCGTGGGGCTGGATACCATCGGTACCATACCGAGGATTAATCATCTGACACCAAGGGATGATTTGAGAAGGAGGAGCGTTAAATTTATCGTCCTCAAAGTCGAAATTAGCAGATGCTTGCATCGTTTTAGACTATTAAAAGTGTTTTTGCGACATTTCCTACACTGACGGCCATTTCTACAGTGTATGTTGATGGGAGATTTCCTGAGCTTGGGCTTGATGTCTCCCTCCACAAGTTTATCTTTTTGAGGGTATTTGGGGCAGCTATGATACCCCATAGGATCTGGAGTTCAGTGTGGGAAAATATCACAAGCGTTGTAGGAGACTTAAACCGTGGGTATCAGTGCCACAGGTATTAAATAGTTGATATTCTCCAGCTAACTGTTGTACCTGTTGTGTTTCTACTTTACTTGGTGTCCAAGGTTTGGGGTTATTGTAAGCATAGAAAGCTTCGACACCATCAATTCCCCGTTCGGCTGCTGCTGGAATTAAGTCAAAAAGCGATCGCTTGTAACGAGCTGGATGAGCTAAAACTGACAATCCCCCGGCTTGACCTATGGCAGCTATAACGTTCTTTGCTTGGTAGTCTTTACCTGTAGTGGGTTTTTTTTGTAAATAGGGCTTCATGCTGGGATGTTGTGGCTCAAAGGCGTAACCCAAAATATGCACTTCAACATCCAAAAGTTTGGCATTAATTTCTACTCCACTCCACAAGGAAGGAGTATTATTACTGGTATTTTGCCGATATTTTACTAACCAATCTTGTGCTGCTTGATACCCACCAATATTATGGTGGTCTGTAATAGCCAATCCTTGGAGGCCGATGGCGATCGCCTGTTCCATCAATATACTAGGTTGCAACTTGCCATCTGAGTGGACAGTGTGCATATGAAAATTAAATAACTTAGGACAACTTTGGGCATCAACCCTCTGGAAAACTTGCCTTAAAATGTCTGCGGAAGTAGATGTCCGAGCAAAATTTACAACCATAACTTTTTATCAATGAAAATACTGGATTCCCCATACACCAACACGCCACACTCAGAACTGAAAAAGACTCCAGCACTGGAAAGTGACCGTAGTGATTTTCTTAACTTTAATAGCCAATTTTTGCAATATGTTAAGACTACCTTAGCAAATCTCAATGGTGATGGACATGAGTATTTCCAATGACAGATATCAAGTGATGGAAAAATTGTGCCGCATATAGCTGGGGAGTAGGGAGTGGGGTAAAAGCCTTTCAGTGTCTAACTTTTATGATCAGTTTATGTCCTAACGTCCTTGGAGGTCACTATATATTTAAATCCTGAGAAAACTCAGAAAACAAACCTATCAAACCCCCACCCACAAAGAGATGGGGTTTCAGTGCTGATCCTATGAAGATAAACCGACTAATGTCCCAGAACCTGTAATCACTTCCCCAATAGCCACAGATGAAATATCCTGTGATGTAAAAAATGCCATTGTCTGTTCTACTTTATGGGGTGGTACTAATAGCACAAACCCAATTCCCATATTGAAGGTATTATACATATCCTTGGCACTCACCGAGCCGGCTGTAGCTAACCACTGGAATATAGAGGGAATAGTCCAACTCTGGGGATCAATTTGAATGCTTTGATTTTTACCTAAGCATCTGGGTAAATTCTCCGGTAAACCTCCACCTGTAATATGCGCCATACCGTGAATTTCTAACCCAGCTTGACGCGCCGCCAAAACGGGCTTGACATAAATTTGTGTAGGTTTCAGGAAAGCCTCGGCGATGGTTTCACCACCTAATAACGATGGGCGTTCATCCCAAGCCAATCCGCTTGCGTCCACAATTTTTCGGACTAAACTTAAACCGTTGCTGTGAACACCAGTACTAGGAAGTGCGATCGCCACATCGCCAATTTCTACCTGAGAAGTATCCAACATCTGGCTTTTTTCCACAATTCCCACACAAAATCCAGCCAAATCATACTCACCCACTTGGTAAAAACCAGGCATTTCTGCGGTTTCTCCACCCAATAAAGCGCAACCGGCCTGCTTACAGCCATCAGCTATACCCGCTACCACTTCAGTTAGCTGCTGTGGTTCTAACTTACCTGTAGCCACATAATCTAAAAAAAACAGTGGTTCTGCACCGGATGTCAGCACATCATTAACACACATAGCCACTAAATCAATGCCCACCGTATCATGACGGTTGAGAACCTGGGCAATTTTCAGCTTTGTTCCCACACCATCTGTTCCCGAAACCAATACTGGTTCTTTAAAACCCCCTGGTAGTTGGAAGCAACCACCAAAACCACCTAGTCCACCAATTACTTCTGGTCTAA
This sequence comes from Nodularia harveyana UHCC-0300, assembly GCF_034931085.1. Lineage (NCBI taxonomy): Bacteria > Bacillati > Cyanobacteriota > Cyanophyceae > Nostocales > Nodulariaceae > Nodularia > Nodularia harveyana. Next base: position 90,228 of record NZ_JAYGHG010000001.1, read on the forward strand.
AGGTGCTGTGAACTAAATTGCGAATTTGGTCTACAAAGGCTCTACCCGCCTCAACATCAACCCCAGCATCCCGATAATCCATAATATTTAGTCATTAGTCATTAATCATTAGTCATTAGTTCATAGTTCATAGTCCATAGTCAAGGAGTTAAAAAACTTGTTCTTCTAGACCACGCCACCATTCACCTAAATTCATCAAGTCTTCGTGGATATCTGCTAACTGATTAGCGTAAGCATCTTCTGAAATATCATCCCGGCTTTCTTGTAATTTCTTCAGGCGTAGTTGTACCAATAGCCAAGGTTTAGCAATGCTATTTGTGGATTCCAGATATTGTGCGAGTTCGTTACTATCCATATTTTTGAGCTTTTTCAGATATAGCAATGCTCTTTGAGTTATAGCAGGGAACAGGATTGAAACTCGCTAATTGTGAGGATTTAATTATCTGTTTCTGTCCTAATCTCCTGGGCAGTTACTATATAATAACGTTTCTTTGGTGTGGCATAACTTAGCTGCCTACCATCAGGAGTATCTAAGCAAAAACAGCCACGATAGTAGTCGTGACTGCTGGCAGTATTCTTAAATTAACTGATTTTTACTGCTTTTAATGTTTGGCAATTAGCCCGTATTCAAGTCAGTAGAAACTGAAATCTTAGGCTTTAGCGTAATTTTCTGCCACAAAGTCCCAATTCACTAACTTATCTAAGAAGTTTTTGATGAAAGCAGGACGAGCATTTTTATGGTCGATGTAGTAGGCGTGTTCCCAAACGTCTAAGGTGAGAAGTGCCTTTTTACCATGTGCTAAGGGATTCTCTGCATTAGGTGTTTTCATGACCTTGAGAGTACCACCATCATCAACTAACCAAGCCCAGCCACTGCCAAATTGAGTTGCAGCTGCATTAGAAAATTCTTCTTTGAATTTATCGAAGCTACCAAAGTCTTGATTAATTTTGGCTGCTAAGTCACCTGTGGGTGCGCCACCACCTGCGGGCTTTAAGCAATTCCAGAAAAAGCTGTGGTTCCAAACTTGAGCGGCGTTATTAAAAATTCCGGCTTTGGAGGAGTCTTTAAAGGCTATTTGGATAACTTCTTCGAGGGACTTGTCAGCCAGTTCTGTACCGTCGGTGAGTTTGTTCAAGTTAGTCACATAGGATGCATGATGCTTGCCATAGTGATACTCGAAGGTTTCGCCTTTCATGCCATACGCTTCTAGAGCGTTCATGTCGAATGGTAAGGGGGGCTGTGTAAATGCCATTTTGTGAAATCCTCTCTTGTTTTCCAGGTTAAAGCTGTGGTTACAACTTAGGAAACGACAGATTTTATCTGTATGCGTTTTATCTCCTAGTGTCACAGGATATAAAACTTAACAGTGTCATTCTACTACCAAAAGGAGGATTCCGACAAAATACTGTGGTATTTCAGGAGTTTTGTGGTAATTGCAGAAGGTGTGGGAAGAAGAGGCAGGGGGGCAGGGGGCAGGGTGCAGGGGGGAAAGAAGAGGCAGGGGGGCAGGGTGCAGGGTGCAGGGGGGAAAGATTGTTACTTTCTAATACCCAGTCCCCAGTCCCCAATCCGTCTGACTAGAGTTGAGATAAGCGTTGTTGGTAGTGTTGAACAATTTGTGCTGTGACTTCAGATATGTTCAGACCATCAGATTGAATCTCTACTGCATCTGCTGCTTTTTGTAAAGGGGAAACTTTACGAGTGCTGTCTTTTAAGTCACGTTGGGAAATATCGCGTTTGAGTTGCTCTAAATCTACTGCGGGCTGACCCTGTTTTTGAAAGTCTTGCTGACGACGATGGGCGCGTTCATCGACTGAGGCGGTTAAGAATACCTTAAGTTCGGCATCGGGGAAGACATGAGTGCCAATGTCTCGACCTTCGGCGACTAAGCCACCTTTTTTACCCCAGTTTTGCTGTTGTTTAACGAGTGCTTGACGGACAGCGCTTTGGGCGGCAATGACGGATACTTGAGAGGTGACTTCAATGGTGCGAATTTCTTGGGTGATATCAGTACCATTAACCCAAACTCTGACGGGAGATTTTAGATCCTGGCTGGGGGTAAGTTCAATATCACACTGACTGAGTAATTCAGAGATCGCACATTCATCAGTAACAGCAATACCTTTTTCTAGCACCAACCAAGTCACAGCGCGATACATAGCACCTGTATCTAGATACACTAGACCTAACTGATTAGCTACTTGACGAGCCACTGTAGATTTGCCGGCACCTGCGGGGCCATCGATGGCGATGATGGGTTGACGATCGCTCAAAATGATATTATCAATCAAACGTGTCGCACCTAGATGAGCTGCGATCGCCAGCATTCCTTCCTCCTCAACTGTTTCTAAAGCCATTAACGTATTCGGTTTAACCAATTCAATATATTCCACAATTAAAGGACTAACCTTCGCTAGTTCTCTCTGTACTACGGCTATCAGCTCGCTGCAATCACGAACACCTGCCTTGAATGCTGCTAAACTAGCCCGCAAACCTTGATATAAAATTGCTGCTTGCTCTTTTTCTTGTGCAGTCAAATATTGGTTACGAGAACTTAACGCCAAACCCGACGCTTCCCGCACCGTTGGACAAGCAACAATCTCCACGGACAAATTCAAATCACCCACCAGCCGTCTAATAATAGCCAGTTGTTGACCATCTTTTTGTCCAAAATAGGCTCGCTCAGGTTTTACCAAATTCAAAAGCTTGGTGACAATCGTTGCCACACCCTGAAAATGACCTATCCGGGAGCGACCACACAAACCTAACATCATAGCAGATGGAGGCGTGACTTGTGTAACTTGAGAATCTTGTAGACTTTTCTGAGAAACACCCATTTCCTCCGGAGTAGGAGCAAAAATCGCATCTACCCCTGCTTCCATACAGAGTTCTTGGTCTAGCGCTAAACTACGGGGATAAAGTTCATAATCCTCATGAGGACCAAATTGCAACGGATTGACGAAAATACTGACAATCACCGTAGAATTTTCCTGCCTAGCTCTTTTGATCAGACTAAGATGACCTTGATGTAATCCTCCCATAGTAGGAACCAAACCGATAGCCGTCTGGTACCAGCTAGTGGTATCATCTAATCCCAAATCTTCTGAAACCCTCAGCTGATGTTCTAAACAGCGTTGAGTTAAATAGCAGCGTAAAGCCACAACTGTTGTCAGCAGGCGCACAAAATACCCCTAGTTCTTTCTAACCCTCTTCCTCGTTAGTTTATATCTCAAAGAGGAGAATGGGAAATGGGCTTGTTCGAAGCGTAATCATAAAGCCTAAGAAATAGCGGCGCTTAATGCGTAACATCCCGAAGAGTAGGGGACAGGGGACTGGGCGGTGAAGAATGTGCCTTGTCCTCTTTGTCCCCATTGTTATACTCTCAAGGGTTATCGCCCGATCACTTCCACCTTCACTGGTGCTACACCACTTCTGATCATACCTAAACTACGAGCCGCACCAGTAGACACATCGATAATGCGACCACGAATGAATGGCCCTCGGTCATTGATTCGTACCACAACGGAACGACCATTGCGGGTGTTGGTGACCCGAACCCTTGTGCCAAAAGGTAAGGTACGATGGGCAGCAGTCATGGCTTCTGGATTAAATCTTTCCCCTGTAGCAGTGGGTCTACCAGCGAAGCCGCGTCCGTAAAAGGAAGCTATACCTTGGAGAATACCTCGTCTTTTGTTAGCAATTTGCTGTGCTGGCTGTGGCAGAGAAATTGTAGCGGGTTCTGGTAAGCCAGTAATTTCATTGATGGGAGAGGCATTACCAATCAGTCTCCGTAAGCGATTGGTGGCTTGCAATGCATCTTCTGCCAGATTTTTGGTGGTTCCTGCTAGTATGGTTTTTTGATTGATTTCCACCAATTCTTGGTCATTAATTTTGATCGTATACCGTTCTTTTGGCTGTGGTTGGACAGAGGTATTTTTGTTCTGGGCTTGATTGGCTGTAGATTTGCCCTCACCCTTCCAACTGACGGTAATTTTTTCCGCGTCTTCACTGTTGCGGACTATCTGGTTAATACTGGCTGCTATTAAACTAGCTCGATAAACTGGGTCATCATGAAGGGCTTTTTTTGGGTTTTTCCCATTCGTCAAATTCCCTACACTGTTTAACTTAGCTGAGTTATCTGCAATTAGGGTGTGGGACTGTTGTTCTTTATTATCTCCAATTACACCAACTTTGGTATCACCACTTTCTAATGGCTGAGAACTCAAAAAGGTGAGAACTGGTATATCTTTGATAAACAGAGTTGCTGCTTTACGACCTCCAATGTCGTGAGAATGAATGTTTGTGATCACATTCCCTGCTGGGGTTTGGGTTTCTGCTACGCCTAACCGCAAAAACTCTCCTACTTTAACGGCATCATCACCTGATGATTGGGGAGTAACTGGAGTAGGTTCCTTTGCCGTAGTACTTTGAGTGTGACCGACTGAAGGCGTACCCACAGTAGTCAGAAACAGGGCAACAATAGTCCACAAATATCTTTGATTCATGCGTCCGATTTTTAAAGCAACTATGTAGCAAGAGTTTGTTAATTCCGGGAATTTTGTGTCGTTTGAAATCACTTATTCCTCCTAAGTTAAACTTGTCTTGCTGTGACTTTGCGTTTATTAACTGCAACACATTAACATGAACCTTTGAGCTTGGGGATCAGGGTTTTAGCGTAGATATAAATCAGTTAAGGGAATTTCTCTGGATCATTTTCGGTTAGAACCGTTCTTCAATGCGGATTTTGACTATGTAACGTTTTTTGCAGTTAATCAAATTTTTAATATGAAATCTTGATATTTTGATGATTTTTAATTGACAGTAAGACTCGTGATTTTAAAATGTAGTTTAAACAACATATAATTTTAGCTAATCGTGCTGATAATAATTCTGTATATGGCAGTCAATCCTCTATAATAATGCTTGATTATATTGAGTGGAAAATTTTTTTATCTCTTCGTACAAATCATGTGTATGAAGACTTACAGATATTATTGATGTTCAATAGGCTGGTAAATATTTTTTAGCTGTCAGTTATATCACCGGATTGAGCATACGTAAATAAACTTAAATATTAAGCTACAAAAGTATTTTAGTTGTCTTTTACACTAAACAATTATACTTATGATTTGCACTTGCTTTGGTAACTAAAAATTATTTTTTTATAAATTAAAATCAATGATGAGATAATTAAAAAAGCTTTATTGGCATGAGTAAAGAAAAAAGCAAGTAACAAAAGTTACATATATTTTCGCTTGCTATATTGACTTAAATATGATTATTGAGAGTAAACTATCAACTTTATGGCAAATCAAGGAAATCTAGAAGATTTAGAAATTGTCTCACCGCCATTTTTAGCTGTTCTTAAGGATTTGTATTCTGAATACAAGTCATTGAAAGAGGGAACACTAGCAAACTATATTCCAGAACTGGCGAAGGTGAATCCGGAGTTATTCAGCATTTGTATTGTGACTGTGGATGGACAAATTTACCAAGTAGGGGATTATCAACAACAATTTACGATTCAGTCAATTTCTAAAGTGTTTGCTTATGGGTTGGCTTTAGAAGATCATGGACGGGATTATGTGTTGACTAGGGTTGGGGTTGAACCTACAGGAGATGCATTTAACGCGATTATTCTGGATGAACAGTCGAAGCGACCTTATAACCCTATGGTAAATGCAGGTGCGATCGCTACTACCAGTTTAATTAAAGGTAATGGTCCCACAGAACGCTTAAACCGAGTGCTGGAAATGTTTCGCAAATACACCGGACGGGATGCACTAGTTGATATCTCTGTGTTTACATCTGAACGGAGTACGGGACATCGCAACCGCGCCATTGCACATCTGATGCTGAATTTTGGCATGATTGACCCAAATATTGAAGAAGTTTTGGATCTTTACTTTCAGCAGTGTTCTGTGATGGTGAATTGCCAAGATTTAGCTGTGATGGCGGCTACCCTTGCTAATAAAGGAATTAACCCGATTACAAGCGAACAAGCCCTAGATAGTAGTTACATTAAAGATATTCTCAGCGTGATAAACACCTGCGGGATGTATAACTTTGCTGGGGAATGGGCTTACAAGGTTGGGTTTCCGGCTAAAAGTGGTGTTTGTGGCGGAATTATGGCGGTTGTACCTCACAAAATGGGGATTGGAGTTTTTTCGCCTTTGTTAGATGTGCGTGGTAATAGTGTCCGGGGAGTTAAGGTGTGTGAGGAACTCTCCCGGCGCTTGGGTTTACATTTATTTGAATGTTCAGGGGACGGGTTGAAATGTTAAAGCACTCTAATTACTACACCAACACTCTCATTCCCTAACCTATCAACTGCACACACTCCATAGTTTCCAGCTTCTGAAACTGTGGCGAAGGTTGTTCCAGCCGATAATATGCGCTGGATTGTCCAATAGTCACCATACTCTCGATAAAGTGTCCAAGACCGAACAGGCTGATTAATCCCAGGTTCCCAACTGAGACGGCGATTGTTAACTTGTAGTTTTTGGGGTGGTGTGAGTGCTGTTCCATTCTGCCATGACATGGTTGGTACTAGGGCGGGGGTAGAATAAAGAGAATTTCGGAAACTGTCTGCAATTCCCTGACGATTTTGAGTTATGGAACTCATGCTGTAGAAGATATTACCCTGTGATAATCGCACCCTATTAGTGGTTAGGTTGCGCGTAATGGCGACTTGTTGCTGAATTTCTTCATTTTTCCAAGCTTTGCCATCGAGGAGACTAATATTGTTGCCTACATATATATGTCGCTGGTTAGTATTAATTTCTGTCCACCATTTCAGCAATACGGGATAACTTTGTGCAGCTTGGTCGATGCGCCAATACAGTTGGGGGGCTAAATAATCTACCATACCTCCTTGTAACCATCTTTTGGCATCAGCATACAACTGATTATAAGCATCTAAGCCATTGATTCCTGGTGGTTGTCCGGGTCGGTAAATCCCAAAGGGACTAATACCAAATTTAACGTGGGGCTTTGTGGCTTTAATTCCTTCGGATATACGTACTACCATTTGAGTCACATTGTTCCGTCGCCAGTCACCTAAGCTGATTTGACCACCATTTGCTTGAGATGCTGCATAGGTTTGGTCGTCGGGGAAGGTTTGACCCTGGATGGGATAGGGATAAAAATAATCATCTAGATGAACTGCGTCTATATCATAGCGGCGCACAACATCGATAATGACGTTGTAGAGTCTATCTTGGATGATTTTACTGCCTGGGTCCATCCATAGTTGATTACCCCATTGGTAAACTACTTCGGGGTTGGTAACAGCGATGTGAGAACTGGTGTTAGGTCTAGCTGTGAGGCTACTTTTGGCGCGGTAGGGGTTGAACCAAGCATGAAGTTCTATATTGCGTTTGTGACATTCGGCGATCGCAAACTCTAAAGGATCATAATATGGATTTGGTGCTATACCTTGAGTTCCGGTCAACCAAGCACTCCAAGGTTCAAACTGGGAAGCATATAAAGCATCACCCTCTGGTCGCACTTGCAAAATCAGGGCGTTAAAATTCAGGGCTTGTAGTCGGGTAACAATTTCGATAAATTCTGCTTTCTGTTGTGCTGTGGAAAGTCCAGCTTGGGAAGGCCAATCACCGTTCCATACTGTTGTTACCCAAGCACCGCGAAACTCTCGTTCATGGTAAATGTTCTCTATGGGAGGGGTAGGGACAACATTTGGCGGAACTACGATATAGTTAGAGGAGATTTTATCTCTCGACCGTAAATACACCATCGCCTGATAGACCATGACTACCACATCTGCACGGGTTGCAGCTACTCTGGGGTTAAGTATTTTGGTGCTGGGATAACTAGCTACTAAGTTTTTTGCAGTAGCGATCGCTACTTGATTTCTCGCATACCCAGGAATATTGGCTGCATCTTGATAAATTTGGGGTAATCTATCCAGTAAATCCGGTTGGATATTAGCCGCCATTTCCAAGCCATTGACAATCGCTACTAAAACATCACTGCGGAAAATTCTGTCATTGGGGCGAAAGCTTCCATCGGGATACCCGCTAAAAAATCCGGCTTCGTAACTTTTTATAATCCCACTTATAGCCCAGTGATTATCAGGGACATCAATAAACGGAACATATTGGCGTTTAGGAATCCGGGATGATGCAAATACTGCGGTTAGTATAGCGGCAAATTCAGCGCGAGTCACTGAGTTATCTGGTCGAAAAGTCCCATTCGGATAACCATTTAAAATGCTACGTTCTGTTAACGCTTCAATGAATGGCCTAGCCCAATGATTCTGTATATCTGGGAAACGAATCGGTGTAGATACCATGATGGATTTTAACTAGCTTGATTTTATACTGATATTCTTTGTTAATTTAGCAACTAAAATGCGATCGCGTCTGTGATATTGTCCAAATTCAAACAATTTTTATCCTCATATTCTTGTCTGTGTAGGATAGAAGTATGAGTTAATTTTTTTCTGCAACTTATCTATTTGAACAGTGCGAAAAATCAGACTTTTCATTTTGTTATTATTACTGAGTTTATTCAGCGTTCTGGGATTTGCGGATATTTCTACTTATCTCTCAGAACGAAAGCCGATTGTCCAGTGTGAGAAATCGGGATTTTATCCACCACAAGCTCAAAAATACTATACTCATCCTCAAAAGTTGGTAGTAGCACCTTGGCGTGGTCCACATAATGTTTACGGTATATTTGCTATTCCCACTGGATACAGCAGTGATGCTTTATTCACTGTTTCAATTCCTGGAACTCCCACTTACTGCGGACAATTTCAGGATACGAAAATAGTTTCATCTGATGTTGATCAGCCTCACTTAATTCTCAAGGGTTTATTAAATACTCGTATTGCTTTGAAATTAATTGCTCAAGGGAAGTTAAATCAGTTACGAGAAGAAAAATATTGGCGTTTGGGGTATGTGAGGCGTTAGGTATATTCTAAAGGTAAATGGAGGTGTTTTCTGTCTTTTTTATAAATCCATGATTTGGCGATAATGAGTTTCTATTTGGGCGACACCTGGAGATTTGCGTTTGTTTTCCCACTGGCTACGGTTAAATAGTTCTTGTTTTAAATTATCGATGTTAATGGTATTAATCTGACCGCTACTGATAATTCCTTTCCCGTTTACCCAAGCACTATCAACGACGTTTACGGGACGACCTAATACTAATAAGCCTATGGGATCTGTGCGGGGTAGTAATGAGAGTTTGGTTAAATCATACATTACTAAGTCGGCTTGTTTACCTACGCTGAGGGAACCGATTTGGTCGGCGATATTTAGCCCTTTTGCACCTCCCAATGATGCCATTTCTAGGGATTTTCTCGGTGTGATCCAGTTTTGATATTCTGAGTCGGTAATGTTGTGTAGGATGGAACCAATTTTGATGGCTTCTAGTAGGTCTTGGGAATCGTTGCTGGAAGCGCCATCACAACCAAATGTGACGTTTACTCCTGCTTGAATATATTTTAAAATTGGGGCGATACCACTGCCTAAACGGAGGTTACTCAAGGGGTTATGGACGACTGTACTTTGAGTTTGGGCAAGAATTTTGATATCAGTTTCATTTAACCAGACACAATGCGCTAAGGATGTGCGATCGCCTAAATATCCAATACGTTGTAGATGTTCAACAGCAGTACAACCATACTTTTCCTGGGCGAGTTTTTCTTGGGCTTTGGTTTCTAGTAAATGGGAGTGACGACAAAGATTGTGGCGATCGCTTAATTCAATACATCCTAAAAATAACGCATCACTACACAATTGTATCCCCGTGGGTGCAACTAAAACACTCACACCCTCTTCAGGACGATGATATTGTTTCACCGCTTCTGCAATCATCTCCAATGTAGCCCCAGTGGAGCGAAAATAAGTCTCATTATTTGGGACTGAGTTTCCCGCAGGTATACTGGCTATCAGGGGTTCATCTTGAATTAGCGGCGCAATAAACGCTCGAATCCCCACTTCTTGATAAGCACGTACCGCAGTGGCGATGGTTTCTAATTCTTGTCCCGGAATTAACACTAAATGATCGACAACACTAGTCCCACCGGAAAGTAAAGTTTCTACAGCTGTTCCCAAAGCACTGAGATAAACTTTTTCTAAATCTAGAGGCGCAAAATCATATAATTCCGCTAACCATAATTCTAAAGGTAACATTGACATCACACCCCGTTGCCACATTTCTGATGAGTGGGTGTGGGCGTTCACGAAACCAGGTAGTAATAAATTATTGCGACCATCAACAGCAGCGCCAATGACATCTAAATCCGGGGCGATCGTCGCTATTTTACCATCTACCACCTGCACATCCACGGTAGTATAATCGTCATCGGTGGCAATCAAAACATTTTTAATAGTGAAATTCACGACCAACCTCAAACTGAGTAATACAACTATTCTTTAACTTTAGCTTTAATAATAATATCCAGAAGAAATGTAGCGTTTTTTGCAGATTTTACAATCCCCAGCCATCGAGGGAGTAAAATTAAATTTATTTAACCTTAATTAAGTAATCGAAGTCACAGGATAAATTCAAGTTACAAATTTAAGAACTGTATTAGATATTGTCATTTATGAATCCACCATTACGGAGATTAGGAATTGCAGCAAATGCGTGGAATGTGAATCAGGCGATCGCAGATATCACCCGTCCACCAAAAACCCCGCAAACCATTACTCTACCCACAGAAACCAAAACTCTGCGCCTCGACCTAGCCAAAACCGCCATCATCATCATTGATATGCAAAACGATTTTTGTCATCCCGATGGTTGGTTAGCACATATCGGCGTAGATGTCACACCAGCAAGTCAACCCATCGCACCGTTAAATAAATTACTCCCAGAACTGCGGCGACTCAGCGTACCAGTAATTTGGCTTAACTGGGGAAATCGTCCCGACCTATTAAATATTAGTGCGGCTGTACTCCACGTCTACAACCCCACAGGAGAAGGCGTAGGATTAGGCGATCCTTTGCCCAGCAACGGTGCTAAAGTCCTCATGGCGGGTAGTTGGGCGGCGGCGGTGGTAGATGAACTGCAACAGCTACCAGAAGATATCTATGTAGATAAATACCGCATGAGTGGGTTTTGGGATACGCCTTTAGACAGTATTTTGCGGAACTTAGGAACAACCACAATATTATTTGGAGGTGTGAATGCTGATCAATGTGTCATGACTACCTTATGTGATGCCAATTTCTTAGGATACGACTGCATTTTAGTCAAAGACTGCACAGCTACCACATCTCCCGACTATTGTTGGCAAGCCACACTATACAACGTTAAGCAATGTTTCGGTTTTGTCACTGACTCACAAGAGATTTTAAAAGTGCTTCCTGAGCATACCGTTTCGTAGTTTTTTTTTTAAATCTCCGTTTATTCTCTTCTATCGGTGGTTAATTCATATTAATAACAGGGAACAGGGAACAGGAAACTCTTTAATTGTAAGGGTTTCATTATCTATTTCTGTCCTAACCTCCTTGGCTGTTGCTATATTTTCTGTACCGAGATTTAGTCATGAGTAATTAACCGCAAAGTACGCAAAGTACACAAAGGAAGAAATTAGATGAGTGTTATAGGACTTACGCAAAATTATGAAAAAACGAACCACAAAGGACACAAAGGACACGAAGTGAAGAGGGTTTAAGAGAGTTCTTGCGTAAGTCCTATGTTAATTAGAGACTATTTACAGTAATTAATTTTCAAGGGAGGAATAAATGGACGCGACGAGATGTGTAATTCCGATTATCAAATCTCCCAAAGAGTATCAAACATATCGCATCGGTCCAGATGATTCTAATCGTCTAGCGATTATATTTGACTCCATAAATGCTAATACTTCTTTAACTTGCTGCATCGAAATTTTTGATGTCGGTGGACAAACACCACCAAATCGACATCAATGGGCGGTGGAAATGTTTTTCGTCCTCAAAGGGGAAGCCATAGCTATGTGTGATGGTAAGAGTGTTCAAATTAAAGCCGGGGATAGTTTATTAGTACCACCAACTGGTACTCATTTAATTAAAAATACAGGTAACACTCGCCTATACACTTTAACTATCATGGTTCCCAACGAAGACTTTTCGGAATTAATTCGCAGTGGGATTCCTGTAGAATTAGATGCAGAAGATTTAGCAGTATTAGGAAGAACAACTTCCTTAATGCCTTGTTAAAAAAATCTTGTAATTTATCCCTTTTTATCCGTCTTCATCTGCGTTCAATTATTCTGAGAATCTTATTATATTCAGTCAAATCAATAGCAGCGCATCCAGCAGCATCTAGTGACAATTGATTTACTATGCAAACAGAGGAAACAGATGGAAACTCAGCCAACAGAACCATCATCACCACTTACAGAAATTCCTCCCGGATATTTGAACATCATGGGTTACGTGGATGAGTCAGAAGTTAATGGCCCTGGTTGTCGCGCTGTTGTCTGGTTACAAGGTTGTCCCCGTGAATGCGCTGGTTGCTTTAATCCTGAGTCCTGGTCATTTGAGATTAATCAACTAATTTCAGTTGATACTTTGGCTGAAAATATCCTCAGCAAACCTCAAAATACAGGTGTCACCTTTTCTGGTGGAGAACCCTTTTGGCAAGCCACAGCCCTAGCTGCACTGGCTCGCAAGCTCAAAGCTGCGGGATTAAATGTCATGTCTTTTACTGGGTTCACCCTCCAGCAACTACAGTCTGAATCTGCTCCTCCAGATGCGGCGGCATTATTAGCAGAACTCGACATCTTAATTGATGGACCTTTTGTGGAGTCTTTAGCAATTAATTCTCCCACCTCTTTGGTTTCTTCTAGCAATCAAGGAGTTAATGTTTTTAACCCAGATTTAGCAAACCAAATGACTTGGGCTAGCGACCAAATAGAAATTCATATTCTCAAGGATGGTAGCAGAATTGTAACTGGTTATCAAGGTGGTTTGAGTAAATAATTCGTAATTCGTAATTCGTAGGACTTACGCAAAATTATGAAAAAACGAACCACAAAGGACACAAAGGACACGAAGTAAAGAGGGTTTGAGAGAGTTCTTGCGTAAGTCCAAATTCGTAATTAAGAATGTACAAACCATACTCAAGTATGGGATACAAGCTTCCACTTGAGTAAATAATGACTAGTTCGTAATTCGTAATTAAGGGTGTACAAGCCCAACCCAAATATACAATACAAGCTTCTACTGGCTGCAACTACGAATTACGAATTACGAATTATCAATTACTCAATTAGTCACTTGAGATTCTACAACACCGATGGGACAAGCCACTTTTGTTCCGCCTAAGCCACAATAACCATTGGGGTTTTTAGCGAGATATTGTTGATGATAGGCTTCTGCGTAGTAAAATTCCGGCGCATCTAAAATTTCTGTGGTAATTTTGCCATAACCTGCTTTACTCAGAGGTTCCTGATAAGCGTCTCGTGATGCTTCTGCTAGTTGCTTTTGTTCTGGGGAATAAACATAAATTCCTGAACGGTATTGCGTACCCGCATCGTTACCTTGGCGCATTCCTTGGGTGGGGTTATGGCTTTCCCAAAAAACTTTGAGTATTTGAGAGTAACTAATTACTTTGGGGTCAAAGACTACCAAAACAACTTCATTATGACCAGTCATGCCACTACATACTTCTTCATAAGTGGGGTTGGGAGTAAAACCCGCCGCATAACCGACGGCAGTTGTGTATACTCCTGGAAGTTGCCAAAATTTGCGTTCTGCTCCCCAAAAGCAGCCTAAGCCAAATACTGCTGTCTCCATTCCTGCGGGAAAAGGCGCTTTTAAAGGATTTTGATTGACGTGGTGTTCGTTAGGTACTGGCATTGATTTTGCTCTTCCTGGTAAGGCTTCTTCAGGAGTGGGGATAGCCAGCTTTTTACCAAATCCAAATAGTCCCATAGGTTTTAACTCTGATTTCTCTTAAATTTGTTTACGTTACTTAATATTCTAAAGAATCTAGTACAGATTGGGGTGTTCTGAAAATAATTGATTTATAGCTGGGGACTGCGCCTCTGTTTCTAGACAAAGGTATGTACTAAAGGTAATAGTCTACCTAATTGTTCTTGACCATTTACGGCTAAGTCGCTGTGACATAAATACACTTTTTCACCGACACGAGCGAGTAAATCTGCCAAAATCCGCTTTAGTCTGGCTTCTTCTAGTAAATTTTCATCTGCTGCTGTCCAAGGTTCCCCTAGTCTGTCTCGTAAGAATAAGGGGGCTGCAAATAATGTGGCTGCACCACCTTTCGCCCAGAGAGGGGAACCAGCATCTAACCAGAAATGCCAAGGGTGAAATCTTCTACTAGCGCGATATTGAAAAATAGTTGCTAGGGTGATGGCTTTTCTATCTGTGCTGATGGGACGCAAGGGGTAAGGGTTGGCGGTGATTGTCCCCCGTCGCAATAATTGGATAAATTCGCCTACTGTTGTACTAAGTTCTGTTGCTGTGTGTGGGGAGGTTTGTTGTAAACGAGTGTCAATTTCCCAATAATGCTGGGCGGTTTCCAGTAATTCTCGCAATACTGCCATTTGGTCGTAGGGAAGATGGGAATTTTGACAACAAAAGTCCTGAATTGCCTGATATAACAATGAAGTTGGACTGGGAATTAATTTCTCTGCTGCTGGAGTGCGCTGTTTTTCTAACCACTGTAAAATTTGACCATAAGCTGTGCTGGCTGCATGACCGATGCGATCCCAGCGCTGGAATGCTGAAACTGGTAGTAAGTGGGGATGGTGGGGATGAGGTATAAAACAGTAGTCTGCGATTAATCCGGCGCGTACTGGGTCGATGGGAGTGGGGACACTTCGGCTACGCTCAGTGCAAGTTGGGGAGTGGGGATTTCTACTAAAGATAACTAACATCTCTGCTACGGCTTCTCGATCTACGAGGCGACCTAAGCCGGGATAGACTAGTGTGAGCATGGTGAGTAATGCTCGAATTACTGGGGAACTAATTAAGGGGGTTTGGTCTTGGAGTGATTCGACGGGGATGTTTTGCTTATGGAGAATTTCTATTAAGGTGTAACGGGCGATCGCATCTAAACCCGGTGCAATAATTACTATATCTTCTGGTTGTACTTGTCCTGATGTGACGGCTTGACTAATTTCCTCTGCTGTTTCCCGTAATAATTGGGCGCGGGAGGTGGTTTGAATTAACTGTACTGAGTCTGGTAAACTCGACAACATCATTGATTCTGTAACTAACTCCACCATAGGCGTGAAAAGTTGCTCTGCTAGACCTGGTGAGGGTGATGTTGTTAATGTCTCAATTTGACAACGCTCTGCTAAACCCTCCATATATTGAGGATCGGCTCCCAAACCTAGACGCACTGCACCATCAGGGTTATAGCTGAAAGCCCCCACTGCACCTTGATCTAAGAGAAAATCAAATAGCTGACGTGCTACGGCTGGATAATCATCAACATCATCTGCAAGTACGGCTTGATAGCGTTGGATTAACTGCTGTTGATAATGGCGATCGCTTAATAACTTCTGAGTATAAATTTCAGTAATAATCCCATAAGTAAGCAACCCCCTTTCTAAACACCACTCCCGCCACTCTAGTAACAAAGATGCCACAAACTCCGGCTCTAAATCTATGCTATTTTCTTCCCAGCCTGTAGCCAAAATCTGGGCGATATCCTCACAGCGTGTACCACTGTAAACAGCCAATTGCAACACATCCAGAATGCGACGTACCAAACGAGACTCATTCACTCCCCCACGGCGAAAACTGGCTGTATCTAATCGAGAATGCCATAGTTTCGTTGCTAATTCCTGTTCAGTTTCCGGCCGCAATCTTAGGGGAAATTGTGCCTTGAGATTTAACGAATTGACCAATAAAGGCCAAAATAAAATAACTTCATCTTGAAAAAAACCCAGCACCGTCTTGGTCCGAACTGGATATTTGCCTTCAGTTGCTGTCACAATTTTATCAGCCAATTCCCGGCGATTTTCACTATTGGCAGCTAAAACTAAAACTCCCGGCGCTGTTTTTTGGAGATGAGAGACTATTTGTATCCCCTCACCCTTTGGCTTCTCTAGATTTTTAGTATAAAATGATTCAACAATATGATTGTCACTTTGCAACCAATCACCAAAATTTTCTATCAAACGAGTCGTTTTACCGCTACGACTAGAGCCAACAATCCAAATAGAATGAGAAATCACAAATCCTCCCCTTGTCGATTTGGTAATATACTTCCTGCGTTAACTTAATTTTCATCATCACCAATCAATTTTAAATAGTTACTGACAATGAGAATACCGATTTTCAGCCAAAAAATTTACCCTTTTTTATTATCTACTTATAGATGGTACTTACTCACCCCAGAACGGTCATTAGATTTAGCTTATAAAGCCGCATTAGAGATTAAATCAATAGAAGAAGAGCATTTCAATGGTAATAAAATAGATATCAACTCATCCATGTACAGCAACAGTGTAATGGATTATTTTGAATCAGAGTTAAAGCGACAATTAAAAATTGTCCAGATGCGACTCACAGAATTTCGAGCCAGTCGTTTATTTTCTAATGAATCTCATCAAAAAGCATCTCAGAAAACAGGAATAGAATATCCTACTTCTGCCTTAATTTTAGAGAAATTAAATTTCATTGATCAAGTTATATCTAAATATAATAACTTGGAAACAGAGATAATTTTCCCCACTGTAGGAAATCAAGCCCAAATTGTGAAAGTTGATGCACCTACCTCTGAAACATCACCACAAAAAATATTAAATAAAAACCAAGAACCAAAGAAAAAACAGCGCGGTAAAGCTGATACAATAGGGATAATACCCAGGTCACTTTTAAGTACTATTGGTCGTCTGCAAGTAGAATTAGATCCTAATGCTGAAGAAGATGTTGTTCAGAACTTTCGTCAGACCCAAAAAAGAACGATAATATCTATTAGATTTATTTTACTATTAATTATAGTACCGTTGTTAACGCATCAAATATCAAAGGTATTAATAGTCGGTCCGGTAATCAACCATCTTAGAAAGCCTGAAACAACCGAAATCTTTCTCAACTTTGAAATGGAAGAGGAAGCATTATCAGAACTGCATAGATTTGAGGAAAAAATTAAATTTAAAAATCTAATTGGTAGCGCTCCACAACTATCTGCGGAAGAGATGGAAATCCAGATAGAGGATAAAGCTCGTGAAATTGCTGAACAATTTCGTCGTCAAAGTGTTAATGCTCTGAAAAATGTTTTTTCCGATATTTTCTCAGTTTTTGCCTTTGTTTATTTATTGATGATTAGCAAATCTTCTATTGCAGTGCTAAAAGACTTTATTGATCATGTTATCTATGGTCTGAGTGACAGCGCTAAGGCATTTATAATTATTTTGTTTACTGATGTATTTGTTGGTTTTCACTCTCCACACGGCTGGGAAGTAGTTTTAGAAGGTATATCACGTCATTGGGGTTTACCAGCTAATAGAGATTTTATCTTCTTATTTATTGCCACCTTTCCCGTGATTTTAGATACTATCTTTAAATATTGGATTTTCCGTTATTTAAACCGTATATCACCTTCCGCAGTTGCAACCTATCGGAATATGAATGAATAGTTCGTAATTCGTAATTCGTAATTCGTAATTAAAATGGAAAGATGCTGGGAAATTTGACCTGCTAAATTCGTCTTCCCAGCACCAACTTTACCAACTACAGATATTCCCTAACTTGATATTTTCTCTGTGTTCTCTGCGCCTCTGTGGTTCGATATTCTTTAAGTAGTATATTCCGCGTTAATTTTCACATAGTCATAACTCAAATCACAACCCCAGGCTTTACCAGAACCATGACCATTACCAACATTAACGGCAATAATCACAGGATTATCGACTCGTTGACCTGGCGCAGTGGTCTTGTTGATTTGAGGTAAAGAAGAATCAGCCGCAGTTTGTTTTAAATATGCACTGGCTGCTGCACGATCAAATGGTACTGGTTGACCATTTTCTAATAATAAGAAATTGCCTAATTTTATTTGCAGGTTGTCCTGTTCAAAGTTTACACCTGCACGCCCTGCGGCGGCGGCGATACGTCCCCAGTTGGGGTCGCGTCCAAAAATGGCAGATTTAACTAGAGATGACCCGGCAATGGTTTTAGCGATTTGACGGGCGGAAACTTGGTCATAAGCGCCAGTGACTTGTACTTCAATTAAGCAGGTTGCACCTTCACCGTCACGGGCGATCGCCTTAGCCAAATGCTGACATACTGCTGTTAACATGGCCTCTAATTTCTCGGCTTCTGGACCCATTTCGGTAATTGCTGGGGTGCGAGATTGACCATTAGCCAAGGCGATTAAGCTGTCGTTAGTGCTGGTATCACCATCTACGGTAATAGCATTAAAACTTTGATCAGCAGCCCTAGTTAACATTTGTTGCCATAACTGAGATGAAACCGCCGCATCACAGGTGACAAATGCCAACATAGTCGCCATATTGGGATGAATCATCCCGGAACCTTTAGCAATTCCACCAATGCGGACGGGGCGATCGCCTATAGTTGTTTCTAAAGCAATGGATTTGGTCACTAAGTCTGTAGTAATAATTGCCCCGGATGCTGCATCTGAACCCGTCGGGGAAAGTGCCGCTACTACCTGGGGAATCCCACTGCGTAAGGCATCCATCCTCATCCGTTGACCAATTACGCCAGTGGAAGCGAGCAAAATTGATTCCGGGGAAATCTTTAATTCCCGCGCTAATATTTCGGCGCTTTCTTCAGCATCATGCACACCTTGGATTCCTGTAGAGGCGTTAGCTTGACCAGCATTACAGAGAATTGCACGGGCGCTATGTTTCGCTTGCAACCGTTGACGACAATAATCTACACAGGCGGCTTTTACTTGGCTAGTGGTAAATACACCAGCTGCGATCGCCTCTACATCTGAGCATATCAAAGCTAAATCAGGTAATCCCGAAGGCTTCAACCCAGCCGTAATTCCCGCCGCCTGATAGCCTCTTGGCGCTGTCACACCACCACTAATCTCTTGCCAATCTGCCATTTTTCTTTTCCCCACAACTGTTAGCTGCTTGACTGGCGATTATACCAAGTCTTGACTCATTATCTTATTTCCTCAGTAAACGGGTTTACTTGCAAGATATTCAGGCTAACTCTCAGAATTTGTGGCGGCGATCGCATAAAATACCCCTAGTATTTTTTCCGCGTTGCTGAATCAAAGTATGAAATGCCAAAATCACCTTTATTTTCTTCCTACCTTTGCGGCTTTGCGCCTAACGCACTTCGTGCTTCGCTTCGCTGATGCGTGACACTAATTCATATCTCAATTCAGCAACGCCGTTTTTCAGTTTGCAAATATGCGGTCTAAAAAAGTGACAATTTCAGACCAAGCAGAAGTAGTCGCAGCTGAATCGTAGCGATAACCGTCGTCTCGCATAAAAGTATGTTCGGCTTCATACAAGAAAACTTGGTGAGGGACATTAGCATTCTCTAGAGCTTTAATTAAAGTTTGACGGTCATGCTCTGGGATATGAGGATCTTGAGTACCGAAGACCAATAGCATCTCGCCGTTGATTTCTCTCACGCGATGGATAGTATCAGCTATTCCTTGACCCAACTTTCCACTAGGAATCCCCGTAGGGTAGCAGCAGACAGCAGCTTTAATTTCATTTTGAAAGGCGGCTCGGAAAGCTAAATGTCCACCAATACAAAAGCCGAGAGTGCCTATTTTCTCAGGAGAAACTGCACTTTCTTTTTTGAGGAATTCCATGACTGCAAGGCAATCCGCATCATAATCAATGATTTTCGTGCGCCGAGCATCATCATTACCCCGCATCCGCCCCAAATCATCAGGCTCAATTACCGAACCAACTGGCTCTATGCGATGAAAAATTTCTGGCGCTGCTACCACATAACCGTATCCTGCTAAGTAGTTAGCTAGACGAATGATGGGGCTACCTAACTGATAAATATCACTATAAAATATAATACCTGGGTAAACTCCGGGTGCTTTGGGAGCCGCTACATAAACGCGCATTAAACTATCATCTACTCTTAACTCGATATTGCGCTTAGTAATTTGCACTTTTTATTCTCCGTGTCATGCTTGCTGGGCGATTAGTTGAAATTAAGCCAGGGAATAGCTAATTTATCCTTTTTTCTTCTCTGGAATTGTATAAAGGCGATCGCCTACTGTGGAAACTCCTTATTTTCAATCAGCTGTAATCTTTCCCTTACTTGCATTAATATAAAGAATCTCCAGAGTATTTGCACTTATTAAAATGGGTGAATAGTGTACCTAACAAATCTGCTTAGTTAAAAAATTAACAATTACACAAAAAATATATTAATGCCCCTACCAGACTACATAGACAACCGAACCCACATCCTACAAGCCGTCCTTAAAACAATCATTAAGGATGAAAGACAGCTTACCCTTGACATCGCTACTGGCTTCTTCCGTATTGAGGCATGGGTAAGATTAGAAGCTGCCATGAACCAACTCACCGACTTTCATTTACTCCTGGGACGTGACCCCACCATTAGACCAGCAAAGAGCGATCGCATTGACTTAATCCGGGATTCTTAGGGGATGAGTTGGCGATCGCACCAAATGAGAAACCGCAGTTAGGCGATCGCCTTCGGCACGGAGTTTCGCCATCGCGTATTCTGAAAGGAAATTACCAAACCACATTCACATTAGTAAAAGGTAAAACAATGAAAACCGTATTATTACAGATGACAGCCTTAGCAATTAGCACAGTATTGTTTTTAAGTTTACCAAAGCAAGTGTTAGGTCAACAAACAGAAGGACAAAAGTTAGTAGATTCCATACAGTCTGTAGCACAAGTAAAAGGTCAACTCAAACAAATATTTGAAAATTTAAACCAATGCAATTCAGGATATTGTTTTAATATTATGACTACCGAAATCTGTGAGCTAGTTGGCGCATTAGATGTCAAGGTAGATGGCAAAATTATAGGAGAAATGTCTGGTGGTAGTGACGTAAAAATTCCTATTTCAGCCTCAGATTTAAGCTTTATGAAAAAAATATTTAGTCAATGCAAACCAACTAATTATCAATACGGGAATTGGGAATCTATTCTGCACGTTGCTTATTTGCCTACCGACAAAATAGACTTGGAAATTCGCGCTGCTTTGGGCGTACCTAAACCACGATGATTAGATTCTTAGAGGAAATTATGCGATAGATCATGTTTTACTTAAAAAACAGCAAGGTATTTGGGCTTATGTCACCGTTACGAGGGGACTCAACCAAAAAAATCAGAAATAAGCTAAGGATAAATCTACCTGTTTAGGTAATCCTCTATCTAAAGATAGAAGAAAAAGGTGAGGAGATTTCAATTGCATTCATACCATAATAGATATATTGGTCTATTCAGTTGAATATACTCATATATGAATATAATTTATGGCTCTAATCTCAGTAATTAGGTGCTGGAAAAGAGATTCACCTGAATGTTTCAATATATTAAAGAATTGCAATTAAAAATGATGGAAAATACATTAGTCGATAAAACCTTCCGCGATCGCAATGGCGAAATTGTTTTAGCTCAGATGCCAAACCCACCGCTTATTCTGTGGATAGTAGCTAGTTTACTTACACTGGTTTTTACAAGTGGCAAAATTAATACAGTATTAGATGTCCTAGCAAATGGTTCCTTATTTACTTGGGCGTGGATGGAATTATTTCAAGGCGTTAATTATTTTCGCAGAGCGCTAGGTCTTGCTGTATTTATTGGTATCATCGGCTCGAAAATTCTGTAGCTTACATTAACGTAGAAAGAGTTGTGATATTCCAACGCTTGTTACTGCGGCCAGTTTCCCCCACGTAGAAAATCAAATCAGCAGCCGAGTCATAAAATAGAAACACGCATCACCTGGGCTATCAGTAGACATCCTCCAGAACGAGAGCGACGGCCACAAATCAATCCTATCTGGGTCATAACGCTTTGGTGGAAGGTCAAATATAGCCTTTCTTAATCACATGAGGTATATCATAGCCCTCTCCTCGCTTGCGGGGAGGGGGTTGGGGGTGGGGTTCTTGTACTTCAGTAGATGAGGAAAGTCAAATAAACTCACCTGCTCTGGTAGCTGACTTTCCCTCACTTGCTGCTGATACTTAAAAACCTGAGACTTCCAGGACAGCAGCGCACCTTTATTTATTAGATCCTTGGCCATTGCTATATCAGTCCAACAAAAAATCTGGAGAGCCAAATTTGTAACTCTCCAGATCATCAGGGTGCATATATATAACATATCATAACATTTTTGCCATGAGGAGTGATACCCTTTATTTATCCTCGATACAAATATTATTCAATAGTAAACATCCCTAAAGCATCAGTTTTTTTGACTAATGCTAGTATAAATTCGATAAACTCACATTTACTTTTTCAGTATGACATTGGTAAAAAATTATGATAAAAACTCTCAATAAATATGCTTATCACGCAATTGAACAACACGTCAAAAAAACCTTAAAGTGGGAAAAAGCAGTCAAGAAAGATGAACACCCAGAAGCATTACATCAAATGCGTGTCGGTATGCGTCGCCTCCGCACTGCGATCAGTAGATTTGATTTATTACTGAATTTACCCCAGTCAGCCAGTCAGAAAAAAATTGCTAAAATCGCTCGTAAACTTGGTAAACTTAGAGACATAGATGTACTCAAAGACACCTTAGAAACCGATTATCAACCACATTTACCACCCACAGAACAAAAACTTCTGCAAACAGCTTTCAATACTTTAGATAAACAACGTATAAAAGCATTGTCTCAGACCCAGACAACATTACAAAGTGAAACTTATAAAGCTCTCAAAAAAGCATTAGTAGATTGGTTAGAAAAACCCATCTATCATCCTTTAGCATCTCTCTCAATTCAACAAGTCATCCCAAATTTACTCTTACCTGAAGTCAGTAGTTTTTTACTACACCCTGGTTGGCTAGTAGGTACTAATATTACAGATTCAGAAGTAAAAATTTGCCCAGACTGGGAACCAGAAAACCTAGAAACAGAATTGAAAAACCAAGGAGAAATCATTCATAACTTAAGAAAACAAGCGAAACGTGTCCGTTATCAAATGGAGTTATTCAGTGAATTATATAGTGAATATTATGCCGCTTATATTACGGAAATGAAAAACATTCAAGACATCTTAGGAAATATCCAAGATAGTGTAGTTATGAGTGAATGGCTTGCGGATGTATTCAAGTCAGAAATTGATACTAATTTGCCCACACTAGCGACCTTACTAAAAGAAAATCGTTATCAATTGTGGCAGCAATGGCAACCTGTGCAAGAACTCTATTTCCAACCTGAACACCGACACAATTTTCATTTAACAATACTCAACCCCCAGCCCAATTGTAGCGACGAGTAAATAAGCTAATTGGAGACTCAAGAGATAATACATAAACAGTACTTTGAGGAATCTGCACAACACGGATATTTTCTGCCGAACCTAAGCCAGTCAGAAAACCCACAATATTCGTCTGGCGCAACAAAACACCTTTTCCGGCTAATAAATTCCTCAACGGCTAGCCCCGACGAAATTTAGGGGCTTTCAGCCGTGAAATGACTAGTCCAACTAACTAATTAATTTTTGCCAAGTCATCGGACCGACAATACCATCAGCCAGTAAATCATTAGCCCTTTGATATGCCCTAATAACTGTTCCGGTCAGGGGACCACATATACCATCAACACTAGTACCTACACGGTATTGTATGTATCTCACAACTGTACCACCAGCATGGTTAGGTCTGAGTATACGTTTAGCTAAAATCAGATTAATTGCATCCCAGGTATTTGTGTCTGCAATTCCAGTTGGTGCTAGTCCCACAATATTCTGAAAATGTACGGTTGCAGACCTTGTAGCCGCCCCTATCAGGTTATCTTCTACTAAAGACTTTCGATTAATATCGTTGATTTTTAATTTATTGAAGGACTTTTGCAGTCTAATGACTGTCGTATCTGTGTTCAACTCTTCATCTGGGACGGGATTAACAGGAGTGCTAGGGACTTGACTGGTCAAGCCTTTAACAATCGCATTAGCCATTGCTTCCGGTTCAAAGATATTCATATCTCGCGGTGAATCGATGAAGCAGCATTCCAAGTGAATCGCAGGCATTCTAGTATTTCTCAGCACATACAAATGAGAACCACTTTTAACTCCACGATTAAAAAATCCTAAGCTGACAATTTCATTTAATACTAGTTGAGCAATTTTTCTCCCAGCATCACTGGCTGCAAATACTTCTGTACCATTAGCTTGACCATTCAAAGAGTTAAAATGTATGGAGACAAAAATATCCACTTTGTTAGTATTCGCTGTATTGATTCTTTGAAATAGTGAATCAGTTACAGAAGTAGAACTTTCTGGCTGACATGGTATGACTTCATGTCCTAAAGCCCGTAACTTGGAGATAACTCTGTTACCTACATCTATGTTTAAAGCATCCTCAAATTTGATGCCCACACCGCCTATGTCTGGAGGGGAATTATGCCCGATATCAATGCCAAATTTCATTTGTTCAGCCTCAACTTATACTTATAAATTACGATGTTCTATGGCTGCACCAGGCCATTTATCAGGTTCTGAATAGAAAATAAGATTTATGACTATTCCAGGAACCGTGATAAACATATTCTCTGTGATCAAATATCACCTATCAAGTTTATAATCAGCAATGTCAAGGGTGAGGTTTCTGCTGGATTTAGCTAAATTTCCTGGTTTCTAGAAGAGTTACCGTACAGTTGAGTTAGCATAACCTTGGGTGTTTGGAGAAAGGCGATGAGCAAAAAAAACTTGAGTAAAGTAGGGAAGCAACAAGGCAGTTTAGCTGTGAAAATATTTAAGAGTAAAACTGTGCGGCTGACAACACCAGTTTTGACTATGGCTGGATGGTTAGCGATGGTGGCTCCAAGTATGGCTGTGACTGCCTCTTACGCTAATGATTACCGAGTCTGTACCGCGCAACTATTGAATTTAGACATAACTGAACAAGCGGTATCACAAGGATGTGCGAAAGCATTGCGTCCGAGAGAGTTATCTACTTGTGTGGTAAAAATTAGTCAGCAAACTGAAATTAGTGCGGTAAATGCTCTTTCTTCTTGTCAGCAAGCTCGGCGACCTAAAGATTTATCGACTTGTGTAGTTGGGATCAACAAGAATATTCCAGCAGCTGTTCACACAAGTGTTTTGAATTATTGTGGCCGTAGTTTGTTGCCTGAGCGTTTTGCTCAGTGTGTAGTGGGTTTAGGTAGTGAGATTAATATTACACCTACCCAGGCTATGGATACTTGTATCGATGCCCGTGACCGTGTGAGTGGCTTTTCTCCTGCATCTGTACCGCAAGATAAAGTGTTTACGCAATTTAGTCCGTCTTTTGAGGTGACTCCAATTCTTGGAGATCCAGGTAGGAAATAAAATATAAGGGTTGTCCATTAATCAATTTTCTCTAGGCTGGCTCTACAGCCCGCCTAATTTTTTGTCTATCAAAAAAAGCTGCTTTTAGGCAGAAAATTATAGATTTGGCGTGCTTAACGTTTACTTAACCTCAGCTGCTAAACCAAGATATATAGTTGTCTAATGACAAAATGCAAATGCTACTATATCAGCCGAAGCAAGGTAAATAAATACCTTGTTTTATCAGCAGGAGATTGAGCGGTTTTTTTTAATCTCTTGATGTTCAATTAACCAAATATTAGATTTTATCTGGATATGTTCCCTAGTATCGTGGGGTAGAAGTCAAAGCCCAGATTTTTCAGGGATTCGCCGGAAATTAATTTTAGTAGTTACACACTCCAGAGAACTTGTTGTTTTTGTTGCTGGTTTTTCCTCCGCGCCTCAAATAATGGAATATTTCTATCTGTGATTCCTTAGATGCAAAGTGCTTGATTTTATAGTATTCACTTTTAGCTTTGCTGAATACAAGGTGTTAATGTTATAACACCTTAACTATCAGTCTTCTTTTCTCCCAAACACCATTTGCAAAATCATGGGAATACCACCGCTTTGGTGATATCTGTCAGCCCAAGCGCGAACTATTTCATCTAGTTCTTCCATCGCTTGCTCCCATTTTTCTGCTGGGATATCAAGTTCCTCTAAGGCGCGCATGGTATTTGGTCGCCTTTCTGCCCAATTTTTCATCATCCGGAAATACCGGGCAGTATCTTCTACCATGATATAAGTCCGCTCTTGATCGTCTGCTGGGGCATAAAAAGGACGGGTAAGAGCGTAAAAGGGCATTCCCCAAGGAGAATCAATTCGGGTGACTGTACCGGAGTAAAGTAACCGACGCTTGATATGTTCTGCTAAGGCTTCGCTCAATGGCATTCGATGCTCAGGTGGCAAGACTTCTTGCGATCGCTTGTGCAGAAATTCAATTAAATCTAGAAACTCAAAAGAAGTGGTCAGTTGAGCATCAGGAAGATTACTAGGTAGTTTCTGCTCGATTTGTCTTTTTTCTTCACTTGTCAAACTTGTCCCAGGAACACGGGATCTTCCAGGTTGCCAAGGGAATTTTTCCATCCAGACATAAGGCAACTGAATCAGATAACGGGGTTCTTGAGAACCTAGCATCTTAAGCAATTTACCTTCGGTCAGTGCTTGTCTAACTTCCTCTACGATGATTTTTACTCGTTTTGGCTCTAGGTGATGCAAGTGACCGGTCATCCGGAGATTTTGTCCTTGCTCTAGATAGGTCATGTAGATTGCACACTTAGCTGCGGTTGCTGCTGCATCTAAGAATGCTCCATGCCTATGCCCACTCGTCCGCATGGCGCTAAAAGCCAGATAAAGCATGATCTGATCCATTGCACTGGGGCTAAGACGCTTGATCAGATCTATGTCGTTACTCATATTACAGACAGTTGAATAGCACGTTTACAGATTTATTATTCACACAGAAACAAGTAGTATACACCCAATTAGTACCATTTTCTTGAATCCCAACGTTATATCTGATGTTTTACTCCGAGGTCATCGGGATTTCAACATGATAATTACTCTTGATCGGCGGGGTCTGAATACAAAAACTTTCTTTTGGCTTTCACAATAAGTATACCTTTTCGGGATAATTACTTTTTATTAGGCTTTGAAGAACTGTTGATTGTGTCCAGATTTGCGGTAGTGGTTGGGAGTGATTTAGGAGTAGGTTACCTAATAACCTAAGAAATATGGTTAGGTTTGGCCTGAATTTGTAATAGAATATTCTGCTTACAACTTCCGGTTATTGGTTGGTAGTATTGGCAGTTGACTGGAGTAACAATTATCCACTTTAAATAAGGGGGACAATTCCAGATTCAAATTACCTTTTATTTTCTTACAACATGATATTCTATTTCTGTCCGTTTTTTTATTAATTTTGTATAAAGTATACTACTGACAATACTTTCACCTTTACCATGTAAATGTTTGGTATGCAACTATTTATCAAGATTCTCTGATGTTTTACGTAACACTACGAGTTCTCAGTTAATTAGTTTGTTGGTGGTGAGGGGATGGTACGGAAATCTGTGATGCAGATAGAGACAAGTAAGTGGGCGGAAAGAAAGTTAATTAATAAGGGTCGTCATTGCTCATTGGTAAGGATTTCCGGTGTGTTTACTTTTCGTAATTTAGTTTGGTTTTTTCCGGCTTACCTACTCCATATCGGTTTAAGTTTCGTCGCCGATGGATGTAATGTCAAGTAGTACTGACGTTGAGGCAGACATGGCTGAAATTTCAAGTCAAAAGACTATAGCCGTTGGATTGTCTGAATCTACAGGCTTGGTCAATTATTTGCGCCACTACTAATTTACTTTTGAGAACTAGAAGGTTTAGGCTGAGTGCGCTTGATCTCAAAGCTGTAAGCGGCTACCCCAAAACTGACGAATAATACTCCCATAATTTGTACTGCTGCTAAGGTTTCCTGAAGTATCAAGCCAGCAAAAACTACGGTTAAGAGGGGGACACCTGCTCCGATAATTGCTGACCGTAACGCACCTAATTTGCGAAAACCAATATTGTTGAGGACATAGCCTAGTAGTGTGAGGACACCTAGAATAAAAGCGCTCAAGATCAGTTCTAGTAAATTCGACTGTTCAACAACAATGCTCAAATTGCTGGGTAAGGGGATCATCAAACAGATAAAACTCAACACCAGCATGGTGGTGAAATGAATTAAGGTACAAGATACCGGATGTAGTTGGGTGGCTGAGAGCCGAGTTAAAATCACGTAGCAAGCAAAAGCTACACCTCCAAAGATGGCGCTGCTGCTTCCCAGGGAGAAATTAGCCATACCAATGCTTGCAGAACCGCCTAAAACCAATAATTGACCGCAGAAAATAGCTGCGATCGCCGCCGAGTGAAATCCACTAGGGCGATGACGGAAAAATAACCATGAGAGGAGACCGGTCATCATGGGGTAGATAAAGAACAATGCGATCGCCATTCCCGTTTCTATCTGACCGATGGCTAGGTAGATCAGCACTTGAGATAAAAACAAACAGCCACCACTGGCGATCGACAACTGTAAAATACTTTGTTTCTTAGCACTAGGATTGCGACTAGAATTGCCACGTAATGATGTGAAAATACTTTGTATATCTTCCCACACTTGGGAATGCATCATCGGAGCCAAAAGTAACATTAGTGGCACAACTACTATTAACCGCAGCATCAAAATTAAGAGTATATTTCCCAGTGTTGGCGAAATAATTCCCTGGATCTCTAGAACTCCAAAATTGTCATAAGCTTTAAAAAACATCCCCTTGATGGCGATGTTATACAGCGATGAAACCACCGTTGACAACACAATCAGCAAGAAACCGATTTGAACAGGTGACAACCCTTGAGAGCTAGATGATTGTGATGATGTTAGTTTGGCTTTTGGCTCAGTTGCTAGCTGAGAATTTAGGGGTTTAGTTTTGCGTTCAGATGATTCCCTACTAATGACGGAAATTGGTTCACTTTTGGGTGGTACTGGAGGAGATTTACTCTCACCGCCAGATAAATTAGTGCTAATGACGGAAATTGGTTCACTTTTGGGTGGTACTGGAGAAGATTTACTCTCATCACCGGATAAATTAGGGCTAATAAAGGAATTTTCTTCCCTAGCTTCGCGTGATTCTGGGGGAGAGTAGATCTCATCACCGGATAAATTAGGGCTAATGAAGGAATTTTGTTCACTAGCTTCGCGTGATTCTGGGGGAGAATAAATCTCATCACCGGATAAATCGTTGCTAATAAAGGAATTTTCTTCCCTAGCTTCGCGTGATTCTGGGGGAGAGTAGATCTCATCACCAGATAAATCGTTGCTAATAAAGGAATTTTGTTCAGTGGTTGGTGGCTGACTTGTTTCCGGGGCTAATGGTATTGTAGACGCGGGAGGATCGTTGCTTTCAAATAAAGTAGTTCTGGAAGTTCTCTCAATGTCACTGGTTTTAAAGACCTCTGATTGTAAATTTGTTTGAGAGGAACGAGGTGGCTGTTCTTCCGTGGGTTGTAAAACAGTAGGCGGTGATGGTTTGACTGTTGCTAGTGAAATTTCTTTTGTTGTTTTTACTAGTTCACCGCGCAGATGATTAATAAAATCCTCAACAATTGTTTCTCCCTGCTGCTGTTGGCTCTGCATCCGAGACAACTGTTGGGAAAGATTATTCTGATAATTTTTGAGTTCTTGTTGTAAAGAGTTAAAGGTAATGGTCAGGGTATCATCCAAAGTACCCAGCATTTCTTCAGCTTTCTGATTGTTATCCCCTGCTGGCTGGGAATTACTTTCTACTGATTTGCTGACTAAACTTGTCAGTGATGATTGTAGTTGGGAAGATATATGTTTGGCTAAAGCTTCTGATAACTGACGAATCAAAACTTGTTGTTCAGTGATTTGTCGTACTTGTTGTAAGTGTTCCTTTTCCTCTCGCAACTGTTGGATTTCGTCAGACAAACGATTTTTATCGGCTTGAAGCCGTTTGATTTCTTCCTGTAACGATCTGAGGACATTTTGCTGGAGACTTTCTAAATCCTCCACGACAGCCCATAAAGCTGTTTCTGCTGCTCTGGATAGGTCGCCTCTGACTCGCGGGTTGTCTGGTCGCTTCTCAAATCGCCCCATTAGCTTCTAACCTCTAACACCTTGAAGATAAAGCTGCTTTCCGTAAACTTGCTTGGCACTCATACTGATTTTCTGTATTTTCTCAGATCATCTCAAAATTTTGGCAGGATTTGCGGACATAAATGTAATTTTGTCATGCTGAGTACAAGGTTGGCAAAGTATCTCATTTATTTGCATAACAGCCCTAATATACTGTGTTATTTTCAGGATTACAGAAATGTCTTTAATTGGACTTATTTAAATTAAGGGTTCTCTAGTGAGAGTTGATGGGTAAATAAAAATCATCCTCAATATAGATACTATTTTTTCGTAGGAAGAGTATTAATCAAAATCTTATGAATAAGTGTATGGCGATAATAAAATTATCAAGGTTATGGGCTGGCTTGCCAATTTTGGCAGAATGTAGCTTTGGTGACAGCTTACATTTTTAAATAGGTATTAAGCTAGTGTTCCGCAGGATTTTAAAGTGAGACGATCCTCTATCAACTATTTTAATGAATTAACTGCTATTGTGCAGAAACAAACTTTGCTTTGAGAAAACAGAGGGGTTTATTTCAGGTCTTCGGGTGGCTTTTGAGAAAAAAGCTAGATAAATATCAATTGATTAGCATAAATTTTAGAGGAATAAAATTCTAGAAGTGCTAAAAATAGCAGCGCTGAAGATTGCACTGGCGGGAAGTGTAATTAACCAGGCTAAAGCAATACCTTGTAGGGTAGAAAATTTAATTGATTTGATGTTCTGCACGATTCCAATGCCGATAACTCCGCCAATAAGTGCATGAGAGGTGGAGACGGGTAAACTCAGGCGAGAGGCTAGGAGGATGGTGGTGGCGGTTGCGAGTTCGGCACAGAATCCACTACTGGGTTGTAAAGGGATGATGTTTTCGCCAATGGTGGTTATGACGTTTTTACCCCAGATAGCTAAACCAGTGACAATACCTACACCACCAAGGATTAAAATCCAAATGGGGATGGTGATGTCATTTATAGGTACGCTACCAGTGCGATTAATATAGATAATTGCGGCTAAAGGTGCGATCGCATTACCGACATCGTTAGAACCATGAGCAAAGGCGACGAAGCAAGCACTCAGAAGTTGAAACCGCGCGAATAGGGGTTCTACGGGACTGGGGATTGCACTTCGACTTACTTCGACTTCGCTCAATACAAGTCGCTCAGTGTACAGGGATTGGGAACACATTTCTCCCCTGCCCCCTGCCCCCTGCCCCCCTGCCTCTTCTAGCTGTCGCCAACTCGTTACTGTGAGTGCAATAGCTGCAACTGCACCTGTGAGTAGGGGAATGTCGTAATTAGGTAAATTTAAACCAATTTCCTGATTTAAGTAATTAGTTAGGGGTTGGGTTAAGGAGGGTAGGACAATGACACCAAATATTCCGAACAGAATGACACTCAACCAGGGAATCCATTGTTGTAGCTGTGCTATTTGATTTGGTTGATCTAAAATCCAGTGTTTGATTTGACTGTAAAGTAAGGCGGCGATCGCACTACTAATGATCGGTGTAACAATCCAACCAATGGTGATTAAACCGATTGATGACCAATTAATTGCATCTACTCCCACAGCTACCCAACTAAATCCCGCGATCGCACCTACCACTGCATGAGATGATGCGACAGGTAAACCTCGTGATGTGGCGATTTGCAACCATAACCCACAGGTAATTAACACTGTCACCATACCAATTACGTAAACTTTCGGTGTAGCAGCGAATAAAATAGGATTAGCGATTTTAGTGGCTAAGGTTTGGGATACTTCCTGCCCGAATAATACAGCACCGGTAAACTCTAAAATCCCCGCAATCATGATCGCCTGTGTCAGAGTGATGGCTTTGGAACCTACGGAGGTTCCCATTGAGTTGGCGACATCGTTAGCGCCGAGATTACAGGCGACGTAGAAGGCTAGAAGGGCGATGAGAATTAAGGTGATGGACATTTAGCGTGGGGGTAGATGGAAAGAAAATAGCGCTATTCTCAGATGAATCACAAGCAAGGGCTTATCGTAAAATATCGAGAAGCGCTATAAATATTTTCTACTGTTATTTTGTTTGCCCGGATTACGGATAAATTAAAATTTTATATGTGGTGGGATTTGGTGCGATCGCTTGCTCTACAGCTGCTGATAAGTTTTGTAATGGGTAGCGATCGCTAATCAAGGCTGAGACATCAATCCGGCGATTAAACACAATATCCGCCGAGAGATTTTGCAGCCGATAGGATGAACTATAACTACCCATCAAATCAATTTCCCGACGGTAAAGAATATTCGGGTTAATGGGGATTTCTACTTCATCGGGAAATTCTGCGAAAAATAAAATCTTACCACCTTTGCGGGTACATTCCAGGGCTTGAAAAAAAGCTTTGTCACTGGGAACAGCTAGCAGCGTCACATCAACACCCATCCCCCCAGTCAAGGCTTGAATTTTGGCAGATAAATCAGGATCACGGGCATCAAAAGCCGCATCTGCACCGATATCCAAGGCTTTTTCAATTCTAGAGGGTAATAAATCAGTGGCGATCGCTTTCGCCCCAAAATACTTCACCAACATCACAAACATTAACCCAATGGGTCCCGCACCAGTCACCAAAACAGTTTGACCAGGAGCAATTTGGGCTTTTTTCACAGCTTTCAGACAGCAATTAGTTGGTTCAACAAAACTCGCCTCTTCAAAGCTAATATCATCAGGAATAGGAATCAACCCGCCATTCTGGACAATATGTCCGGGAACCTTGACATACTCAGCAAAACCGCCACCACTAGCATTAAAACCGGCTGTGGTCGAGATATTTTTATAGACATCGCACATCGAGAAATTATCATTCATGCAGTAGGCGCAACGCATACAAGGAATATGGTGCATTACCGCCACCCGTTGTCCCACCTGCCAAGATTTTACTTCAGAACCTATAGCTGCGATCGTTCCCGCCGTTTCATGACCAAATATCCGTGGTGGTTCATACAGGGGATAACGAATTTTTTTAATATCCGACTGACACAAACCCACAACTCCCACTTGTACCAGCACTTCATCTGGTTCCAGCGTCGGGACTGGGATCTCTTCGTAAGACAGTTGATTAACGCCTCTAAATACCTGTGCTTTCACTTTGGTTTTTCCCCACTCGTTATTATTAGATGTAATAAACGAAATCATCATAATTTAGATAGCTGTCAATGAAGCAGGAATTGTCGAGTTTGCGATCGCTTGGTGAGGAATGCGACGAATGCAACTATAGAGCAACTTAATTAAAAGTTGATGTACGCCAGATAATTTTTGAATAATTGCTCCTGATAATGTTTTGCGGTAAAATTCCTCATAATACTCTAAATAGGGATTTTATACGGAAAAATTCTGTATAATATCCAAATTTAATATAACTCTTTTGGGTGATGGCAAAAATGCTCTTCTTTGATATGTAAATTCAAAGCGTAACAGCTGATCGTCATCGTTAAAAATGAACGTGAAAGAAACGCTTTCTTCCCTACTCCCTATATTTGTGGAAAGTCATCCCACATTGAATTTATGTAAACAAATTCCTTTAGTCCAACCCACACGAATACCGTTTATCGACTCCTGGATATATTTCCACAAAATCTTATAGGAAATATTATGAGTAAATCTTAGGCGAATAATTCTCAAAAAGCAGCGATAAATTAATAGTAGAGTCAAGCGGATAACTAACACCGGAAACGGCACTTGATTAAAAGCGTGTTTCAACGCAAAATAGGTAGTATTTTTTGCCAGAGAATACCAACAAGTGAGATGTTTTTGATCTAAGCGATTGTGACTAGGTTGAGGATAATGATCTACAACCACATCACAATGGTGAATTTCATAACCTGCTTTAATCAGCCGTAAACAAACATCAGTTTCATCTAAAAAATAATCAAAAAACTCATCATATCCATTAATTTTTTCTAATAAATCTTTGCGGTAAGATGAGTTTGTACCCATCAAACAGTTATACCAAAAACCTTGAGTTTGATTATAGTCAATCACACCAGCCAAACAAATAGGATGTGTATTACTTATCAGATTTGTGATGCCACGATGATATTGTAAAGGATAACCAGGAGATGTCATATCTCGCACAACACCACCAACCCCAGCACATTTATCACCATATAACAGGTATGTAGATAAAAGTTTTTCTATCCAGTCAGGCGGTGGAATTGCATCATCATCAATAAAAGCAATAATCTTACCTGATGCTAATTTTATCCCCACATTGCGAGAGATACTAATATTTTTTTCTGTCACAGTTGCGGATTTGATTAGTCGATTAAAACTGCTGGAGATCACAGTTAACATTTCCCTAGTTTCACTATTTGAGGAAGCATCAACCACAATGACTTCACACAATGAATAAGTCATATTATTGATGGCTAGTAGTGTCTTCTCTAAAGAAATCGGACGGTCAGCCGTACAGATAACAATAGATATTGTTTGATTGTGGTTTACTCCCGCTTCTAATAAACTACTGCAATACATTATTTTTCTTTAAAAACCCCTTTATATAAATCCTTATTGATGCAGATAAATATATTTTGTCTGCAAAGCGTTTAATAATTTTCCAAACTATTGCTAAAAATAAAGTTTTCAGTTGATAACCGGATAAAATTTTAAAGTTATGGTCATATATTTTTCCTGGTTTTAAATTAATTTCTTGGAGTCGTGTAAATAAAAAATAATTAGAATTAACTTTGGAGACTTGTGGTACTTTAATCAACTGTGTAAATATATCAACATCAAAGTCTGAAATTGGTTGTGATTTAATATCATGCAGCATTCCTGGATTTTCGATAATTTGAGTTAAAAGTGCAGTTAGTCCCTCCACAGAACCATCAAATTTATAACAATTAATTCCATGCTGAAAATGTGATTTAAATGCGGGAATATCCGGCAAAATTAGAGGTACTCCTAACCAATTAAGTTCATGGGCTGCTAAACAAAAAGTTTCCACGCGAGAGGCAAAAATTGCTAAATGTGATTCTTGAGATATTTTCAAGTATTCCTCTGCTGAATATTGCCCAGAAAAAGCAAAATGTTTCAGGAATTTTGCCGGAATAACACTTTTCACTTCATCTAGATAAGACTTATATTTTGAGTTTGTCGTAGCTAAATTATATCCTGCAAAAGTGACATGAATCTGCTCAGAAAAAGTCTGACAAATTTCTGCACAAGCACCAGCTATAATATCCGTACCTTTCAAATGTACTATTCTTCCTGGACAGAGAATTTTCAGAGGAAAGTTCGGCTGGTTAATTACACAGTGGCTATTTAGTTCTGCAAGCTGACGATAAGGTAAAGGAGAGACAAACACATGATTATGAATGCCGAAATAGCTAGTGTACCAATCTGCTACAGCCTCAGAAGGGCTTTTCCAAGCATCTGCTAATTCTAAACAAAATCTCTCTGCATAATTAGACAATATATAGTCATTACTAACATCTAAAGCTACAGGATAACGGTCTGTTAAATCCCAAATTTCTCTAGCACCATGTAAATGAACCCACATAGGTAGGTTTTGGAAGATTGAATCAGGATTAAAATGTTTATCTTGTAATGTATGAAATCCCATTCCACCATGTTCACACCATTCTACACCCACGATATTTTTATCTGTAATGATTTTTTTCAACCCCTCGGCTAATGCTAGGGAAGTTTTTTCGATATGATCAATATCTTCGGAATTTAGATGCGTTTCAGCCAATTCATTAATATGATAAATTTCACATTTGTAGCTGGATGAGTTGAAATATTCTCTAGCTTGGATAGCCTTAATTTCAGGAATACCATATAATAAAATTAAGGGTATATATTCTGAGTTTTGTAAATATTGAATAACTTGTGAAATGTACTGACCTATTCCTCCATTAACAAATGGAGCGATTTCGAGAGTGGGAAAAACTATGTACATAAATTGATATTTTTAGATACTTTAAATATTCTCATTGTGCAGATAATCCAGGTAATTATGCCAAGATGTTCTGGTTAGTCTCTCAACAACATGAGGATATTTGAGATTAATGTTATACTTATTTTCAAACTTGCGTCGATTGATTTCATTATTTCTATTACCTAACGACGGTGGATGGGGAATATGTATGATGTAAGTTTCAAAACAACTAGCAAAAAAATAACCTGCTAACCAAGCTCTGTATGTAAAATCAATATCATCAAAACCATAATTACCATCATAGATAGGATCAAAACTTCCTAAATTAATAATGGCTTGCTTAGACATTCCCATATTAGAAACTAGCACTCCTGTCCAATTAGCTATGGGTTTATCAGCAGCAGGTTGCATCATACTGACTGGTTCATGTCCCCAAAGAAAATTTACAGCACCACTACAATCTGAGTTTGCATATTCCAGTCGTGGCCCTGTGGACAGCACAGGGTGAGGATTTGACAAGTGAAGATTTACGTGTGCTTCTATATGTGTGCGTGATGGGACATGATCTGCATCTATGATGATGACTAAACCATCGAGACAAGCTGAAACGCCTTTGTTACGCAGGGTATTTAGTCGAAAGGCGTTTTTAGTTGTTGGTTCTTGAATGATTTTGTAATTGAGATTGTATATATTGCAATGTTCAATAAATACGGCTAGGGAATTATCTGTTGAACCGTCATCACACAAGATGATTAAATCTGGTTGCAGTGTATTTTTGGCGATCGCACTAATCACAAAAGGTAATTCCTGAGATTTATTATAACAGATAATCACCAGAGAAATCGGTGTATTTACTTGATATTTATGTAAAGTAATTGGCTGGGAAAATTGATATGTATGGTTTTCTGTATTTATCGCAGTTTGCTGTATTGATTTCTGGGATAGAAAGGAATTTTTGATAAACTGTAACTGCAATAAGTCTAGTAATAATCTGCCGATGGTGCGTAAACTTGCGTTTTGCTTCAATTTCGTCAGAACTAACCATGTGCGAGAGTTTTTAATATCTGCAAGTTCTGCTAACAATGAATTATGAGATTGGTTTAACTGCTCTATTTCTTTCAGGAGAGATTCACATTCCTGCTTTAGTTGGGATTTTTCTGTAATTAGGCGATCGCACTCTTGGCTACATAATTTGTTTTCCATAATTAACTCTACTCATTTTCCCTGATTTTAAATCTTTTGTAAATAACAATTAATCGCCTTTTCAGTTTCACCAATAAACATAATTTTACCTTTATCTATCCACAGCACACGCTCACAAGACTTTTGCACAAAATCTAAATCATGGGATACTACTAAAACCGTAGTTTTTTCATGCCAAAAACTTTCAATTCTTTGTTTACACTTATTTTTAAAACTTTCATCACCAACAGAAAGAATTTCATCTAATATCAATATATCTGGCTGGACATCCGTAGCAATAGCAAAACCTAACCGTGCTACCATTCCCGAAGATAAACCCTTAACAGGTACAAATTCATATTCCTGCAATTCGGCAAATTCCAAAATAGACTGCGCTCTTTTTTTAATTTCTGCCCTTGAAAAACCCAATAGCACACCATAAAGTACAATATTATCCATCACAGAAATTTCTGGATCAAAACCTGCACCTAGTTCAATCAAAGGAGCAATTTTACCCCGGACTCTAACTGTGCCACTGGTAGGTTGTAAAATACCCGAAATTGTCTTTAAAATAGTTGATTTCCCAGAACCATTTGCGCCAATAATCCCAATTTTTTCACCTTGTTCAATCACCAAATCAATGTTATCTAGGACTAATCTCTTTGCTGGCTGACGATATTTACCTTCTAATAAAGATAAAAAGGTTTTCTTCATATCATAAGAAAATTCTTCTTGTGTTCGTCGCCAGAGAAAAACTTCATTGAGGCGAATTACTTCCATATTTTTTAAATATCTTTAAATCTAGAAAGTTCAGCAACAAATGGGTTAGAATATATCCCTAATCTAGTTCTTGAGATAAACCTAATTTGTATTTAACTTTAAACCAAAGTTTTCGTAACTGCCAAAATTTAGATGATTCCATCGCCGAAATTCGCTTTTTTAATTCATAGATTTCATAACTATCATTTCCTGAAATTCCCCTCTCATTTGCTATTTCCTGATCTTTCCATAATTGCGTCAGATATAGCACCATTACATGAGAATATGAACTGACAGTTTTTTGGTGTTTACCCAACATATACTGAATTAATTTTGTCCGATAAGGCTGTGCTGTTGTCCATACCATTGAATCGTAGTGACGACGATAAAGAAATAATTCTATTGGTAAAATATCACCAGCGCAGCCATGTTCATATAAGCTAATAAAATAATCCCAATCTTCATAAGAAATTAACTCTTCGTCAAAATCTCCTACTTTTTCCATCGCTTCTCGGCGATATAAATTTGTACTATTTACCACGTTAGTATTATTAAAAAGCATCAATTCTGGAATAAAGCCTACAGGTGCTTGGGTATATTCATAAGCTTCAAAATTGCGCGTATAACAACCTACATAGCTAAGTTCTGGATTATTTATCAAAGCCATCACTGCTTTTTCCATATATTCAGGGTGAATTTTGTCATCTGAGTCTAGAAGCAGAATAAATTCACCAGAACAGACTTTTAGTCCTGCATTTCGCGCCGAACTTAAGCCACCGTTCGGTTTAAATACTTTAATTACACCGGATAAATTTTGAAATACTTCATTGGTATCAGCATCAGTAGAGCCATCATTAACAACTATAATCTCTACATTTTTATAAGTAGATACTTGAATAGAGTTAATGGCTTCTGCAATATACTTTCCTTGGTTATAAAGAGGAATAATTACGGAGATTTTAGCTGCTTGATTAACTAGCCATTGTTTAGGTAAATTATCAATTTTATAAGTTTCTTCCACTTTTTGAGAAGCTAAGTCAGGATCACACCATTTCTTAATACTGGATTGAGCATTTTTAGAAATCTCCTCTAAATAAGCAATATTTCTATAATTATCTAAGATGATATGGGCAATTTCTTCAGGATGGGAGGGATTAATTAAAAAGCCGGATTTTTCGTGTTCAATCATTTCTGACATCCCACCTTCTCGACTACCAATCACCACACACCCCAAAGACATAGCTTCTAAACAAACATTAGCCCAGTTTTCCCACCGTGAGGGAAATACACAAAAACAAGTGTTTAATAAAATTTCTGGAATTTCTGCATAGGGTGCGGCTCCTTTAAAGACTATTTTATCTTTTAAATCATAGGGAATACGTTTTTTGAGATATTCTGTATAAGAACGTTGAAAGGGTGCAGAATAGGTATCTCTGCCATAAATTTCAAAGACAAAATTAGGCTCCTTAGCCAGAATCATTTTAGCCGCTTCAATGAATGTATCTACGCCTTTTCTAACTTGAATACTGCCAAGAAATGTAATTTTTTGAATTTCTGATTTAATAAATTTGCGTTCAGGATTAATATGAGATAATAATAATGGATAAGGACTTCTGACAATAGAATTTAAATTCAGTCTTTGGCTAAAATATTCAGCTAGGGAGGCGGAAGGTGAGGTAACAATATCGGCGTTTTTAACACAGTAATCTTCTAAATATATATCGATGGGGGTTTGAGTATTTGTATGCTTTTCTTCATCTATTTTGACTAACAGAGAGCGGGGTGTATGTAATTTAACGACTAGTTGAGTATTGGCAAATTCATTTAACAGTTTTTTGGCTCTAATGGTGGTGAAGCCTTCGGCATTATATTCAGGAAATTCAATAATATCAAAAGGACTGAGTAACTTGAGAGTTTGATATACTCTATCTGAATAGTTTTGATTGTAGGTAAAAAAATGGCGATCGCTTATTGCTGGCTCAGTCCTAATTAGTGTGACATTTGGAGGTAAATAATGTAAATTAGACTCAGAAAAGCAATCAGTGATTAAATAAACATCATGGCCTCTTTTTGCCATATATTTAGTAATATTAGCAATATAAGTCCCAATTCCTCCTCCGGTAATGGGGCCAAACTCACGAGAAATATAAGCTATTTTCATTAGTCAAGTTATTTGGATTGTTTCATAATCTTAGTGATATAAAGGATACAATAAACTCCTGTGAATGAGCAACCATATACACAAAACTTTTACCAATCTCAGCGCGCAGGTTCACGACTTTCTGCGGAAGTAGTTATTCCCTTAGTTATGGAACTAA
Organism: Nodularia harveyana UHCC-0300; assembly: GCF_034931085.1. NCBI lineage: Bacteria > Bacillati > Cyanobacteriota > Cyanophyceae > Nostocales > Nodulariaceae > Nodularia > Nodularia harveyana. The sequence continues at coordinate 130,499 of NZ_JAYGHG010000001.1, forward strand.
CCCAACCCAAAAGTTTAGTAGATATTGGTTGTGGTGTAGGAACTTGGCTGGCTGTATTTAAGGATTTTGGGATAGAGGACTATTTGGGAATAGATGGAGATTATGTAGATGTGAATATGCTGGAAATTGCACCCAGTAAATTTATCTGCTTTGATTTAAAGCAACCTCTAGAAATTGAGAGAAAGTTTGATTTAGTTGTCTCTTTAGAAGTTGCGGAACATCTTCCCGAACAGTGTGCAGAAATATTTATTCATTCATTAACCAATCTGGGGAATGTCGTGCTGTTTTCCGCAGCAATTCCCCATCAAGGTGGTCTGAATCATCTGAATGAACAATGGCCAGAATATTGGGGTGAGATTTTCACTAAGTATGGTTATGTCGCCATTGATTGCTTACGCCGAAAAATCTGGAGTAATGAAAAAGTTGAAGCTTGGTATGCTCAAAATCTCTTAATTTTTGTTAAGGAAAGTTGCCTAGATAAATATCCCTTATTAGCCAGAGAATTTGATCAAGGTGAGCATAATTTAGCAATGGTGCATCCTAAAACATACCTGAGTGCGATCGCCGCCGTCAAATGGCAAATGCATCTAGAGTTAGAGAAATTAAAATCTCAGCTAGAACCTTAAGCCATACCAGCAATTTCCCAACCAGCCGGGGTATTAGGCAAACTAGCAAAACCTGTATAATTAGTCCCATCCATCAACCAAATTGAATTCCAGCCTTCACTGATATTATTCATAATAATGTCAGGTTTACCATCGGCATTAAAATCTCCGGTTCCTAAAGATTGCCAACCCAGTGAATCGGGTAAATTCGCATAGCCAGTGTAGTTTGTACCATCTAAAAGCCAGACTGTATTCCATCCTTCAGTGGGATTATTCAAGAGAATATCCGCGTTACCATCGCCATTAAAATCTCCAACACCAGTAATATTCCAACCATCAGCCACAGGTAAGTTGCCATAACCTGTGTAAGTAGAACCATCCTCACCACCTAAAAACCAAACTGTATTCCAATTATTAGCAGTATTATTCAGCAGAATATCAACATTACCATCACCGTTGAAATCTGCGGCTCCTTTAATCTCCCAACCTGTTGCTGTGGGTAAACCAACACCGCCAAGATAATTCATCCCATCGAGAAACCAAACTAAGTTCCATCCATTGCTGGGATTATTCACCAATAAATCTGCATTACCATCTTTGTTGAAATCAGCCGTAGCCATTGGTCGATAACCAGCTAAACCAGGAAGATTCATTTCTCCCACATAGTTAGTCCCATCCATTAACCATGCTTTATTTAATCCTTCATTGGGTTTAGTTAAAAGGATATCTGTTTGATTATCTTGATTGAAGTCTTTTGGTGCGTTGGGGCTTGGAATTGTGAAGTTGGATAAACTTAAAGAATAATTAGTATTGATATTAGCGCGATCGCCTTGAATTTCGATAAAGTAATTACCAGCACCCAAGGTAGCATTAATCCTACCATTGCTATTTACCTCAGCAGTATCACTATAAAGTCTTTCTCCGCTATCAATTAAGCCATTATTATTTTGGTCAGAAATAATACTAGTTATCAGACCACTCTCAGTTATTCCACTTAATTCCAGATTAATTTGACGGGTATCTGCAAGGGAAAATTTATAGTAATCGACGGGATCTACAACACCCACAAATTCTTGGTAACTCCTATTACCAGTCAGATTGCCTATATTATAGCCGGTATTGAGAGTATTACCAGGATTGGAAGCAATGGAACCCGGAGAAGGTGTAATTCTTAGCTCTAAAGAAAAGTTATAACCGATATTACTATTCAGACTGTAGGGTTTCACTTCAACTAAGTAATTACCAGCACCCAAGGTAGTATTAATCGTGCCATTGCTATTTAAGTCAGCAATTTGACTATAAACTGTTTCTCCGCTATCTAGTAATCTGTTATTATTTCTGTCGTAAATAATACTGCCTACAATAGCTCTTTCAGTAAATCCATTTAATAGCAAACTAATTGCACTGGTTTCTAAAAGCGAAAATCCATAGTAATCAACTGGTTCTACACCAGCGACTTGATTAAAATCGTTAGCATCCGTTAGATTTCCGACATTGTAGGCTGTATTTGGTGTATTATCTGACATATTTTTTAGTTGTTAATTTGATACAGTTCTGGCTAAATGCTATAGAAACATTTAGTTAGATCATACCAATAATTATTATAAACAGGTGATTTTAACTACGCTGCTATAATAATTCTGTATCAAAAAAAATTACACACAAAATTCTCAAAAAATAACTTTATCTAGGCCATACCAGCAATTTCCCAACCAGCAGGGGTATTAGGCAAGTTAGCAAAACCTGTATAATTAGTCCCATCCATAAACCAAATTGAATTCCAGCCTTCACTGATATTATTCATAATAATGTCAGTTCTACCATCGCCATTAAAATCTCCGGTTCCTAAAGATTGCCAACCCGGTGCGCTGGGTAAATTCGCATAGCCAATGTAATCTGTATCATCTAAAAACCAGACTGCGTTCCATCCTTCGGTGGGATTATTCAAGAGGATATCTGCTTGACCATCGCCGTTAAAGTCTGCAACACCAGTGATATTCCAACCATCAGCCACAGGTAAGTTACCATAACCTGTGTAAGTAGCACCATTATCACCACCTAAAAACCAAACTGTATTCCAATTGGTTGTCGTATTATTCAGCAGAATATCAACATTACCATCACCATTGAAGTCTGCGGCTCCTTTAATCTCCCAACCTGTTGCTGTGGGTAAACCTACACCATTTAAGTAGTCAGGACCATCCAGAAACCAGACAGCATTAAAATTATTATTAGGATTGCTAACAATTAAATCAGTTTTACCATCTGCATTAAAGTCAGCCGTTGCGACTGGTTGATAGCCAGCAGAACCGAAGAGATTACTAAATCCTGTGTAGGTTGTTTCATTCATTAACCAGGCTGTATTCCATCCTTGACTGGGATTGTTTAAGAGGATATCCGTTTGACCATCCCCATTAAAATCTGGTATTTGCCGCACTGGTAATAGTCTGCTATTAAATCTATACTCTCCCACATCACCCGATGACCCACTGCCTATTTCAACGGGATTGAAAAGACTATTATCATAACCAGCTACAGCTACAAAGTAATCTGTATTAGCGTTAATTTGATAGCGTAAAAATGGATCTAAAGATATATCTAGAGATAGCTCTCTATCATCGTTAAAAGCTAAAAGATCACCTGTGCTATTGTAGAGAAAGAGCATGGCATCCACTGGGTAAATAATGCTCAGATCAGCATAAGATATGATATCAAGCTCTAAAATCCCGGCTCTAGGAGAATTGATTTTGAAAAAATCAACATCGCGGTCGCCTACTGCAATCCATTCTCCCGTCTCAAAATTTATATCACTACCAATTACCTCAGCGATGTTTATTGCGGGGAAGGGTACATAATAAGTATCTAATGCTTTAGAAATAGTACCATTTAGATCAAAATGACTCATAACTAAGTAATTTCGTATTTACTGAGTATAAGTTTAACGCCTATTTAAATTATGTGTAAAAAGAAAATAAATACTTTACATAACCAAAAAATCATTCGTCCCAAAAATATTGCCTGTAACCGACAATGTATTAACAAAGGATTAAAATTTCTAATACTTCATTAAACCCAAAGCTGCCTTTAATTTCAACCAGCTTTGTCTTAATTGCCAAAACTTGCTAGATTGAATCTGGTTAATTGTATTATTAGATAATTCAACCTTAGACTCCAGATTTTTGATATGCAATCTCAAATTAGATAATTCTTCGCTTAATTGAGATACGATATCAGACTCCGATGCTGCTGGTTCAGAAACTAATTTATCAGAATTAACTTGAGGAGAATCAAATGGATTATATGAAGCTTCTAAATAGGGAATACCTTGTTGAAATCCATAGATAAATTTGCCATTTGCAGACACCAAAGAATTGTCTTGCAGATGTAACGGTTGCTTAGTGATGGGACAAGCTAGAAGCGGAAAAAACCAATCCTGATCATTTTTCTGCGTCAAAGCTTGGATATAATGAGGTTTAATATTGATATTTCCAGGCTTCCGCACCACAATATAATGAGTATTGTGAGTATTGGGACTATCCCCTTTAAGCAAATTCCCTAAAGAAAGTTGACGAATCAGATTTTGCCAAAAGAACCAAGTAAATTTTTTAGGTGGATGAAACTGTAAATATTCCCATAACAACCAGGCTAAAGTTTGACCAAAATGATGGACATAACTGGTTTCAATAACTTCAAATCCAGCATATTTAACGATTTCTATTAAACCGTTTTCAGTAAATCGAATGTAATCTCCAGGAAAGTCATGTTGTGGTTGGAGAAAGGGAACGGCAATAATTCCATATCCCATTGGTCTGAGGACGCGATAAAATTCCTCAGCAATTTGCCAGGGATATCGAGTATGTTCTAAAACAGCAATCGAAACTATGGTATCTACTGATTCATCTAGTAAAGGAATCTGATGTAAATCTGCCAGGATATCTGGTTTATTCCACTCAGTAATATCAATATTTAAATCTTTTTCACCTAATTGAATGCTTCTTTGTCCAGACCCAGCATTGAGTACAATACCATAGCAGTATTTCCGAAAACCACTGAGTTCCTCAGATAAAGGCATCCAGACTAAGGGATTAGGAAAAATAGTCATATATCTAATATGGCAAGGGAAATTTTTATAACAAATCCATAAATTGATTGCGCCAGAGGTGAAAACAAGCCCAACCCAAGGACAAAATTATTATACCACTGAGTAATGCACCCCAAATTAAACCCAAATCTGCGGATGTTCCTGATAATGTAATTTGACGCAAACTTTCAATAATCGGTGACAATGGATTCAACACCAAAAACTGTTTGACCTGTGGGGGAACAATTGCGGCTGGGTAAAATATGGGACTACTAAGCCAAATCACAAATACAATTAACTCATAAAAGTAAGGTAAGTCTCTAAAAAATACATATAATCCACTAACAAAAAAGCTTACGCCGGTAGAAACTAAAACTAAAGCTAAAAATGGCAATAACAGCGCCAGCACATTGACTAAACTCTGGGAGTATACAAAGGTAATTACTGCCAAAACAGGCAGAACTCCTACAGAAAACTGGAATATATTTGAGGTAATTATAGATAAGGGAAATACACTTGATGGGAGGGAAATTTTATTTAATAGTGAGCCGTTATTCACTATACTACTTAATGCCTGAGAAGTGGAAGCAGAGAAAAAATTGATCACAACCAATCCGGTAAAGGCTGCTAATATATAGTTGAGTATGGAATCCTGGTAATAGGATGCAAATGCTGTCCCAAATATCGCTGAGTACAATCCTGTCATGAGTAATGGATTTAATAGCGACCAATAAACGCCCAAAAATGAGCCTCGATAACGGACTTTTAAATTCCGCGATACTAGGACTTGTAGCAATTCCCAATAGCGGCGCACTAGTAACCAATTCCAATTAGTTTGAAGTGAAATTTTCATTCTTAAAAAATACCATACACTCTTAATTTTTTTGTGATTAATTTATTTTGGATAAGTCTCTAAAGGCGAACATCCCTCCCCTGAGAGATTCTAGTGGTGTGAATAGGGAACTCAGAAGTAGATATATTTGGTGGGACGGAAGTTAAAACTATCTAGCTTACAGTCATGTTAAGACGGATATGGATAGGAGAGAGGCTTAACAAAACTATTATTTTGTATCACGTTGTAGATTTTTAGCCCCTTCCCTAGAGGAGAAGGGGTTGGGGTTAGATTGTGGATTGGATTAAAACTCTCCGGCTAAGGCTGGGACGCAGCGTTCACACAATAGGGGATGCTCTGCGGATTCTCCCACATGGGTGGAATAATTCCAACAGCGATCGCATTTTTTCCCTTCTGCATTTACTACCCCAACTTCCCAGCTATCTTCATCTCGGAGGAGACGGTTATCAATATCAGGATCGGTGTTAACAGATAACTTGTATTCCACTGTTTTCAGTTGATCTTTGTTAGAAAAATCTAACAGTTCTACCTGAGATGTAAGGAATAAATATCGCAGTTCATCCACACCATTACCGCTAACAGGATTTAAAGGTTTTATAGCATTACGGAACTCTTCGTTTTCATCAGTCACATAAATCAAAGCTTTTGCGTCTAGGGAAGAACCAATCATTTTTTCTCCCCTAGCTTTTTCTAAAACCTTGTTCACAGAGTAGCGAAGTCTCCGCAGTTTTTCCCAAAATTCTGCTAATTCAGGATTCCGCCATGTTTCATCTACCTGCAACCAACCAGCTTCAAACACTGATTTGCATGGAGTTTGGTAAGGGATAAATTGCCAGATATCCTCAGCAGTGTGACACAAAACAGGTGCGATCGCTCTCACTAAATTTTCCAATGCAATGTGCAAAACTGTTTGACAACTGCGACGACGGAAAGAATTCAGCGCACTAATGTAGAGTCTATCCTTAGCAATATCTAAATAGAAATTGGATAAATCCACCACGCAGAAATTCTGCACCGTGTAGAAAAAACGCGATAGTTGAAAAGGTTTATAACCTTCTTCCTCTCCTTTTTCTAAGTCAAAAGCTTTCGTCACCTCGTTAAACACCCCATGAATCAGGTGCAGCATATATTTATCCAAATCTGGTAAATCTTCAAAAGGGACTGCATCTGTTTCCGGGTCAAAATCATGCAAGCTACCCAACAAAAACCTAGCTGTATTGCGAATTTTGTTCCTCACATCAGCTAATTGTTTAATGATGTTACTTCCTAAGCGCACATCACCAGAATAATCAACTGAAGAAACCCACAAGCGCAGCACATCCGCACCATAAGGGGGTTCTTTTTTCTGGTCTTTCCCGCCATTAATTACCACTTGGGGGTCAACCACATTCCCCTCAGATTTACTCATTTTTCGCCCATGTTCATCTAAAACAAAGCCGTGAGTTAAGACAGTTTTGTAAGGTGCAATGCCATTTACGGCTACACTGGTGAGCAAACTTGACTGGAACCAACCCCGATGTTGGTCGGAACCTTCCAAATACATATCAGCAGGATAGCGTAATTCTGGACGCTGTTTCGCAACAGCCGCCCAAGATGAACCAGAATCAAACCAGACATCCATAGTATCTGTACCTTTGCGGTAAGACTTGCCATTATTGCGGTAAGACTCTGGTAATAATTCCTCTACCGACATTTCCCACCAAGCATCGGAACCTTTTTCGGCGATAATTGCTTGAACGTGGTTGATAGTTTCCTCATTCAGCAATGGTTCCCCAGTGGCTTCATCGTAGAATACCGGAATGGGTACACCCCAAGAACGCTGACGGGAAATACACCAATCTGAACGTTCCGCCACCATTGGCCTGATGCGATTTTCCCCTTGGGCTGGAATCCATTTTACACTAGCGATCGCCTTTAAAGCCTCTTCCCTAAAACCAGCTACCGAAGCAAACCACTGTTCAGTCGCCCGGAAAATCGTCGGCTTCTTCGTCCGCCAATCATAAGGATACTTGTGGGCGTAAGCTTCCTCTTTCAATAAAGAACCAGCAGCAGTCAGCGCATCAATTACCGCCTGATTTCCATCACCCAAAACATTCAACCCAGCAAAATCACCAGCCTCCTGGGTAAAATTACCATTATCATCCACCGGCGCGAGAATCGGCAAACCATAACGCTGACCCACAATGTAATCTTCTTGACCATGACCAGGTGCAGTATGTACCAACCCCGTACCGGACTCAGTAGTGATATAATCACCACCCACCACCACCGGACTTTCACGGTCAAACAAAGGATGACGATAAGTAGAATGTTCTAAAACCTCTCCCTTAAACGTCCCCTTCACAGTCAACTCAGCATCCAAAATACCAGCCAACCTTTCCACCAAATCAGTAGCCACAATCAGATATTCTCTCTGCGCCTCTGCGTCTCTGCGTGACACCTCCACCACAGAATAATTCAAATCACCATTCACCGCCACAGCCAAATTCCCCGGAATCGTCCAAGGAGTAGTAGTCCAGATAGCGACACCCAAATGGGGTAAAAATTCACCCAACACAGGTTTAGCAGCCTCAGACAGCCCGGTAATGGGAAAAGCCGCATAGATACTTCTGGAAGTGTGACCCTCTGGATATTCCAACTCAGCCTCAGCCAAAGCCGTCTTAGAACTAGGACTCCAGTGAACCGGCTTTAAACCCCGATAGATGTATCCTTTTAACATCATCTGACCGAAAACACCGATTTGAGCCGCTTCATATTCCGGCTTCAGAGTCAGATAAGGGTTATCCCAGTCACCCCAAACACCATAGCGTTTAAAACATTCCCGTTGGTCGTCTACGGTAGCTAGAGCAAACTCTTTGGCTTTTTGCCGCAGTTTTAAAGGCGTTAAACTTTGGCGTTCTGCCGACTTCATATTTTGCAGAACCTTCAACTCAATGGGTAATCCGTGACAATCCCAGCCCGCCACGTATCGAACTTTACGCCCTTGTAGTAATTGGTAGCGGTTAATAATATCTTTGAGAATTTTATTTAAGGCATGACCAATATGCAATGAGCCGTTGGCGTAGGGAGGCCCATCATGGAGTATAAATAATTCGCCGGGGTTTTCTTGGGAAAGGCGATCGTAAATGTTATTTTCCGCCCAGAATTTTTGGATTTCAGGTTCCCGCTTGATAGCGTTAGCCCGCATATCGAATTTAGTCTTGGGTAAGTTTACCGTATCTTTGTAGCTTCCAGGTTCTGTCACAGTCTCATGCCTAAGATTATATGTGCAGTTTATCCGATCAATTATAAGAGATGGGATGAAGGCTAGTTACAACGATATGCGATCGCTTAAAATTAGCTGAATGCTACGCTCAGTTGCATTTCTAGACATCCAGCAATTTATACATTACTATACTTAGAATAACATAGAGTAATTCCGTATGGCTAACGATTCCTTCTTTGATGAACAGAAAGAGCAATCTTTAATAAAAGCTAGAATTGTTGAAAAATATTTTTGGGCTTGGGCAAAAGTAATTATACCAACTGCTAAAAAAGCAGGTAATAAAATTGCCTACATAGACCTTTTTGCTGGTCCGGGTAGATATAAAGATGGTTCAAGCTCAACACCCATAAAAGTTTTAGAAACGGCAATTTCTGATCCAGATATGCGAAATATGCTGAAAACATTATTTAATGATGCTAATTCCGAACATACTCATTCTCTTCAAGATTCTATAAATTCAATTCCTGGCATTGAAAATTTAAAATACAAACCTAACGTAATCAATTACGAAGTTGGAGAAAATATTGTCCAAACATTTAATCAGCTAAAATTAGTCCCGACATTATTTTTTGTAGATCCTTGGGGATACAAGGGATTATCATTACAACTTATAAACTCAGTTGTCAAAAACTGGGGCTGTGATTGCCTTTTCTTTTTTAATTATAATCGTATCAACATGGGTTTAGGTAATACAGTAGTTGAAGAACATATAAATGCCCTATTTGAAAAAACAAGAGCAGATAAATTACGTGGACGACTGCAAGCACTTAAGCCAGAAGAAAGGGAGTTAACAATTGTAGAGGCTATTTGTGAAGCTCTGCAAGAAATGGGTGGCGAATACGTCCTACCTTTTCGTTTTAAACATGAAAATGGAAACCGTACTAGCCATCATTTAATTTTCGTCAGTAAGCACTTCAAGGGCTATGAGATTATGAAAGAGATAATGGCAAAAGAGAGTTCTGAGCAAAATCAAGGTGTACCTTCTTTTGAATATAATCCAGCTACTTCTATGCAACCCTTGCTGTTTGAACTTTATCGTCCTCTAGACGAATTAGAACAAATGCTACTAGAGGAATTTGTTGGGAGAACAATCACCATGAAAGAAATTTATTTACAGCATAATGTTGGTAAACGCTACATTAGCAAGAATTACAAAACTGCCCTTAATAATCTGGAAAACCAAGGTAAAATTACCGCAGAACCATCTGCTAACAAAAGACGAAAAAGTAAAGGTGAAATTACCTTTGCTGATTCAGTTAAAGTGACATTTCCACCTAAGCAGTAAGCCCCAAACTTTCTTTTTTAACTCTTAACTTTTGTGGGTATGCACCCCATTTGTTGTGGTGTTGTTGCCAAGCATCAGGCATTTCATCCCATATTCTCCCATCTAGCAACCTACCACCAGCTTTAGAAGTTCTACCACCAACTTGCTTGAAGAAAAAAGCTACTTCTGCTTTTTGACATTGGTCACGAATATCTTCAACCCACTCAATTGACATTGGGCGATGTTTTTGACCAGACTCTCCCCCAACTATAACCCAATCAATATTTTCTAAGTTAAGATTTAAGGAACCTAACAATGGTTCACAGGACAGAAAAAGCACCGATGCAGGAACTTGGCGCAGGAAATCAATCCGATGAACATAGTTTTGATTTTCAACTGATACACCCAACCAAATATTTTTATGAAATTCTAAATTAGGTGCTAACTCAACTAAGCGTTCAGGTCTTTTTGTTAATATTTGATATATATGATAAGGTGTAGCCTGAATAACTTTAAATACATCTTGAATAAAGTCTAGCGGAACTTCTTCATGAAAAAGGTCGCTCATTGAATTCACAAAGATTCTGCTGGGAGTTCGCCACTTTAGGGGTTCTGCCAACCTTTCTGGATGTAAAGTTAAATCAAACCCATTCTTGAAATTATTAGGAAACCGTTTAGTAAGAGCTTCTGCATAGCAATGTAAACAACCGGGACTAATTTTGTTGCACCCAGTTGTGGGATTCCAAGTTTTATCTGTCCATTCAATACCTGTGTGTATACTAGACATGATTATTTAACCTTAATAATTATTAATTTTGTAAATTATTGTCAAATTCTATAATTCATACGTACTATATTATATCAGACTTTTTAATAAAAGAATCACTGGAACTATTGTTTTCATACATGAAGATTATAAAAAATGAGTCAGAATACACCGAAGTTACTAGATGTAATAGCACTCATATCTGATATACCTGAATATAATTTGTTGCGTGGTCAAGTTGGTATACATGATTGAACCTGTCTAGATTTGTCGCTGCTGACTTGTGGTAAAGAATTTCAACAAATTAACTAAAACCCAACGCCATATTAAACAACGCTGGGTTTAATCCAAGTCAATCAGCCTGATTATTCGGTGGTATGTTTTCCGGTGGCGCTGCTGCTGGGGGCGCAGGTGTTGTATCCGGTGGAATTTCTTCAGTCGGAATCGGTGCTTTTTCTTCCGTCTCAGATGGGACTGCTGCTACCACTTCCGCTACATCCTCAGTTGCAGATTTTGTTTCATCACTTCCTACCGCTTCCGCAGGTGGAGAACTAGGAGTAACTTCCGCTACATCCTCAGTTGCAACTTTTTCCTCGGCTGGTGCTTCTACTGTCGCAGAAGTTTGATCAATCATCTCAGCATCAGGTTTCTGGGGCGTTGCAGAGGTCTTTGTCTCTGTTTTGGGGGTTTCAGGGGTTTTCTTGGCGATCGCCTGCTGTACCTTATTTTTTCCGCCGCTCAAGATATTACCCAGAGTCCCCTGCACCTGAGCCAGCTTATCTGTGAAAGATAACTTACCAATTTTCTCCTGAATACCAGTTTTGATAGTCTCAGGACTGGGTACTGGGGTTTGTTCCATTTGCGGGGTGAGTTGGCGACGCAATGACAGAGTTTCCCAGCCAAACCAAACCAAAAGAGCCACACTAGCCACATGACCGAGTAATAAACCTCCAGAAATGCGGGGCGCAAATACCCATAACACTAAAGCATAGAAAAGTCCCACACCACTCCAGATAAAATCATTCTTACGGTGAATTTCTGGAAAAAAGAAGGCTGCTATATAAATAGCTAAACTACCCAGTCCCACCACCAAAGCTAGAATATATGCCAGCATTTTTTGGTTACTCCTTACCTAGATATTTCAATTTTGCAACTTAATTGCTCATTTAGCTTAATCTAAAAGCAGCCTCTTACTCATCGGTTACTGGTAGCGTTTTTCCGATTCTATGCAAAGAGATACACTTAAGTATGACCAGACTGACTTGCCACAACTAATTTCTTGTGTTAATTGTAAATTTTTGCAGTTTATCCAACTCTTAAGGTCTTCTTTAGGAGAGAAGCGAAAATCTCGGTCTACCCTAAAGATAAAAGGATCTGCAAGAGTTAGCCAAAAATAATTTATGACACTACAAAGCTTTGGTGTGATTGGATTAGCCGTAATGGGCGAAAATATAGCGCTTAACGTTGAGCGCAATGGCTTCCCAATTGCAGTTTATAACCGCTCCAGAGAGAAAACGGATGCGTTTATGGCGCAACGCGCCCCAGGAAGAAACGTCAAAGCCGCCTTTAACCTAGAAGATTTTGTCGCTTCATTGGAACGTCCCCGTAAAATCTTAGTGATGGTGCAAGCTGGTAAGCCAGTGGATGCGGTGATTGCCCAACTCAAACCCCTTCTAGATGAAGGCGATATCATTATTGACGGTGGTAACTCTTGGTTTGAAGACACAGAAAGACGTACTCAGGAATTAGAACCTGCTGGACTGCGGTTCTTGGGTATGGGTGTCAGTGGTGGTGAAGAAGGCGCTCTCAATGGCCCCTCACTTATGCCCGGTGGTACTCCCAGTTCCTATGAGTATCTGTCACCAATTTTCAACAAAATTGCCGCCCAAGTTGATGATGGCCCTTGTGTTACCTATATTGGCCCTGGTGGTTCTGGTCACTATGTCAAAATGGTACACAACGGCATTGAGTATGGCGATATGCAGCTAATTGCAGAAGCCTATGACTTGCTGAAAAATGTGGCTGGATTAAATGCAACTCAGCTACATGAAGTGTTCACTCAATGGAACACCACAGATGAACTCAATTCGTTTTTGATTGAGATTACATCGAATATTTTCCCTTACGTTGACCCTGAAACCAAAAAACCCTTGGTGGATTTAATTGTGGATGCAGCCGGTCAAAAGGGAACTGGTCGTTGGACTGTCCAAACTGCTTTGGAATTGGGTGTAGCAATTCCCACAATTACCGCCGCAGTTAATGCCCGGATTATGTCTTCTATTAAGGATGAACGGGTAGCAGCATCAAAGAGTTTGACAGGCCCTAGCGCTAAGTTTGATGGCGATGTCAAGGACTTTATTAATAAGGTTCGTGATGCTCTTTATTGCTCTAAAATCTGTTCTTACGCTCAAGGTATGGCGCTGTTATCTACAGCTTCCAAAACCTATAACTGGGATTTGAATCTCAGCGAAATGGCGCGGATTTGGAAAGGTGGCTGTATTATTCGGGCTGGCTTCTTGAATAAGATTAAGAAGGCCTTTAACGAAAATCCAGCTTTGCCTAACTTGTTGTTGGCTCCCGAATTTAAGCAGACTATTCTTGACAGACAAAATGCTTGGCGGGAAGTAATTATGACAGCAGCAAAAGTGGGTATTCCAGTACCTGCATTTAGTGCATCTTTGGATTATTTTGACAGCTATCGCCGCGATCGCCTACCCCAAAATCTCACCCAAGCACAACGGGACTACTTCGGCGCACATACTTACAAGCGTCTTGACAAAGAAGGAACATTCCACACTGAATGGGTTCCCATTGCTGAAGCTAAAAAGTAAACTTTCATGCCTGAATATGGGCAGATTGTGAAAGTTTCAAGGCTTTAGAGATTTAAAAGTGACTCTGAAATTCAGAGTCACTCTCTTTATAGTTAAGCGTTTCATCTCATCACTGCATGGAATATGCTGGTACCGAAGGCCGCGAAGCCGTCGCCTGATAATTTATTTGGAATCAGTTTAGCAATGCCACAGTCTTTCTGGCATAGGTTGAATATTTAAATTTTATATCTCTGCGAGAGAGGTAGTTTAGATTCCCTGAAAATTAGATAATTGCTGACTGTACAAAAGATATGACACGAACAGATAGCCTAACTTGAAGTTAAGCACGATTACCGGACTTTTCCATGAAGCTGATCCTTCCACTACCCCGATGTAATATTGGGCTTTCTGATTCCCTCAGTTGCGCTTGATATTGAGATGACTCTAAGTTTAACTGTTGTGAACCAGAAGAAGATAGGAACATCTGAGATAAGCGATTTACCTTTGCTTGGCAGTTAAAAGCTAAGGAACTGAAGACCAAACTCGAAACTAAAAGTGAAATCGTAGCTCGCATAACAGATGTTTATTTTAGAACTCTCTTATCTACTGCTACTGATTTTGTGGTATGGTGTCCGGAGAATTGAGCAAAAAGTAGTGTGTTTTACTGAAAAAATATTACTTTTACGGTATGTCAAGCTTTTCAGCTAACAACCAATTACCAGCATGATTTAATTGACCCCAAATATTTACCAGTTGCTCATGCACAATCCCTTGTAGTTGCGCTTCGATGTGCGATCGCCAAGTCACAATTTGCCAAGTCTGTCCATGATAGGCCTCTGGTGCTGCGATCGTAAAGGAGTAATCTTCCTGATCCCTCCGCCGCAACATCCCTGTAAAACAGTCGCTTTGACGTGTCATCACCTGTCGGTTTTCTTGGTAATTATACTGAGAAAGCGACGGACTAGGATAATTGCCACTTAATGGATAGGCTTGGGGGTTATTTAAGTAATACACTTGCCAATTCAGCCATTCCGGATTTTTGGGCGATATATCTAAATTTAATAAAGGGACGATTATAGCAGAATCTGGTAAAGAATTTAACAAAGCATTTTGTAGTTCCCTCACAGGCAAATCTCTCGGCTGACAGTCCAACTCCACGCACATAGCCGCAGCCATTCCCGCAGCTTGACCAATACCCATGACCACAGGTTGTAACCTAGTTGCACCATTAGCTATGTGAGATACAGAAATATTCTTTTCGCAGACTAAAAAACCATCTGTTGCGGCAGGAATTAGGGAACGGTAGGGAATAGTAAAGGGTGTACCAGTCCAACGTCCCCCCCAACGGATTGATTTCGGCTGCAATGGTAAGTTGAACCCAGGATAATGGTGGTCATTGGCATAGTTACCCACAGCGATGGCATCCGGGAACAGAGACGCTACCCTACCCCCAGCCATTGGCAAAATATCCTGTTCTCGCACCGTAGTTAGTCCCACCAAGCGGCGACTCTCCCGGTAATAAGGATGCAATGCAAAACCGCCAGAGTTACCTGGAAAAACTGACTCAGCTAAACCATAGCGTCTACCCAAGTTTTTTTGGATAAAATGGGCAAAATTTTGACTATGCCAGCGACATTCTTGCAAAAAATCATTTTTAGCTGCTTCTGACTCGATTAATCGCCCTACACCTTCGCCATAGTCGTTACCACATATCGGCCAATTAATCATAAATCGACCCCCTGGTAAGCGTCCATAGTTGAGGAATTTCTCAGCCCCATAGTTATCCCACGCACCTGCAAATAGACTTGGATCATAATTAGGCGCTGGGGGAATTTCCGGAGCAACATCTTCTCCAAAATCTTCCATCACCACCACCCAAGTCGGGGCTTGCACTGGATAACTCTGTGTGATATGATTATAATCTGCTGGGGCGCTATTTTCTCCCCACTTAGATTGCAACTCCCAGCCCCAACGGTGAGGTATTTCCCCCAAAGCCAATAAATCTCCTAGTTCAGTACCATCCAGAATAATTTTGGCTGTAACTGTGAAGTCTGCAAACCGGACACCAGTTATACAATTACCTTCCTGCAATACTTCTAAAGGCACTTGTCCAGAAATCCAATGCAGATTTGCTAATTCCTCCACCCAATCTGCAAAAATCTCGGCTCCAATGCGGGGATCATAACTAAAGAAGCTCACCCAGCTATGATCTAAGCCTCCTGGTTGACGTTGCCGTAATTCCTGTAAAAATGCTCCCCATAATCCGGTTTGAAATGCCATTAATTCGTTACCATCCGGTGCGGATACTCCCGCAGAGGTCAGCATTCCCCCTAACCACGGAAATTCGCTAACTAGGATGGTTTTTGCTCCCCATCTCGCTGCTTGGATGGCTGCTGCTGTTCCTCCGGTTCCTCCACCCACTACTAGGACATCGGCTGTATATGTTGGTTGTGTCATTTTTATCTGAGTTTTTAAGATGATTGGGGAGAGGGAATAGGAGGGGATTTTTTAAACGCAGAGGTACGCTGAGGTGAGCGCAAAGGTACGCTGAGTTTTTTTTGAGTTTTCACTTTGAGTTGGAAATTGGAAATCTTGTTGTCTCATGTGAGAAAATCATACTAAAATTGTCATCTGATTACATTAACATTGCCCAGACAAATCTGATGAACCCCCAAAAAATAGAAGCCAGTTTATTTGGTTTAAATCATTCTAATAGAGATTTTTCTCAAAGAGAAAGCTGGGGTAAAAATCAATTTAATAATTCTTTTCCTATCTCATTGGCTTGTTATATGTATAGTCAAGGGTTAAGGCTGAATTATTTAACTTTGGATGAACAATTAAAAATCAAGCATGAAAAAATAGATGTGAGTGAAATATTGGGAACTTCTCCTCTTTCTCCAAATTTATTCTTTTCTTTTGAAAGTGATTATGTACCTTATAGAAAAATAGTTACAGGTAAACTTCCACGAGTTGACCTAGTTACTCATGATATGAATAGAGATAATGCTTGTTTGGGAAGGATGGAAATTAAATTAACAGCATTACCAGATAGTTCTACATATAAATTACCAGATAATCAATATGGTTGTGAAATTGTAATCAGACCAGATACTATTGTTTATCTTGCTCTGAGTATTGCTTATGAATTTCAAAATTCTAGGGACAAATTACTAAATTATCTTCATCCCGTTTGCAGTGAGATTGAAGATTGGTTAAGTATACGTCAGGTATTACCTGTCATTTCCCCACTTGTAGAGTGCTTGGATAAATTACTGGCGGATAATCTAGAACTACAATCTCCATTAGTTATGCAACCTATATGGAAAACTGTTGGCAAAACTTCAAAACTTTATCAAAACTGCTTAGATATTTTTGTTTGGAGTAACTTTGGCTTTACTAGACTATTCTTCGATATATGTAAAAGATTAGCCACAGAAGAGACTATACAACGACCTATGCGTTCGGTGGTATGGCTTACAAAAATGTTATATGAATTTGCACTTGATGGTAAAGTAAATCATAAATTAGTTATCGATACATTAACATACAACACAAAAAATGATAAAGCTTTCGCTTTAAGTGGATCTAAAACTCGTCCATATATGATTTGTGATAATTTAATTAAACCCAGAATTAGCAAAGAAGAAATCAATAACATAATTTTAGGCGGAGGACAAAATTTTCTCAGTCCTGAAAGAAGGTTTGATGCCATTATCTTGAGTAACCCAGAAATTTTTGATGCTAAATTAAAGGATGTGTGATTAGTATGCAGGAAAATTTTTTATTGCAGTCTTCAGCATTAAAAGTGATAGATTTATTTGCTGGATGTGGCGGTTTATCATTAGGATTTGAAAACTCTGGATTTGAAATTGTAGCTGCTTTTGATAATTGGCTATCTGCAATTAATGTTTACAAGCAAAACTTTCAGCACCCAATTTTTGAATATGACTTGAGTCAGGTAAACAGTAATTATGCCTTATTTAATAAATTCTTGCCTGATGTGATTATTGGTGGTCCACCGTGTCAGGATTTTTCTAGTGCTGGTAAGAGGAATGAAGATTTAGGTAGAGGCGATTTAAGTATTACATTCGCTAAAATAATATCTGGTATTCGTAGCCAATGGTTTGTGATGGAAAATGTCCCCAGGTTTAATAAAACTAATAAATATACAGAATTACGTCAAATTCTTAAAGCTGCTGGTTATGGTTTAACAGAAAAAGTATTAGATGCGAGTTTATGCGGTGTTCCACAAAAGAGGAAAAGATTTTTCTGCATAGGAGAACTTGGTGGTGAAGACGAAAAGCTACAACCTTATCTAGACGCTAATTTGTCTACAAAACCTAAAACTATTAGAGATTATCTTGGAAATAGTTTAGGGCTTGAATATTATTATAGACATCCTAGAACTTATCAAAGAAGAGGAATTTTTAGTATTGACGAACCCAGTCCCACGGTTAGAGGTGTGAATAGACCAATACCACAAAATTATCAACAACATCCAGGAGATGCTGCGCCACTAACACCTAGTTCACGTCCCCTAACTACTCGTGAAAGAAGCTATATTCAAACTTTTCCCGATGATTTTATTTTTACAGGTTCCAAAACAGACTTGGAACAGATGATTGGTAACGCTGTACCTGTGAAGTTAGCAGAATATATTGCTAAATGTCTGTTGATGTATATTCAAGACCAGAAGAAATACCAAATATATCCTGCTTCATTGACAGCTATCTGAGTTATAATTATTGTGTTTATTGCCTGACGGGGAGACAAAATCCTTGGGTTAGTTTATATCAAGGGAATAATTCTCCAATTACTAACACATTGCAAAATTTGGGTTATGAATCACCAACTCAATTTGCAACTTTAACAGGTTATGTACATAGAGATAAAAGGCGTAAAACTATCCTTATTTTACGTCATCCATTATGGCAAGATGATCATCCTGAATGGTTACAAGCTGTAGAAAATGCTAAAAATCAATATCCTAATTATACCGTTAAGGATGGTAATCCATTTATGATTTTACGTCGTCCTGGTGATTATGTATGAAATAGTCTTCCTCAGAGACAAAAAAGCTAGATGCCAAGTCGTGATAAGTAAGTCAACCTAAAAAACATCAAATACAGGGCGTTGTAGAATGCAATAGAGAAAGACTGAAGAATTTAGATCAGATTCTCCAGCCTTTAAAGTTAATAATACTCTACTCTTTGATCAGCAAACAGCTTTAGAGGGTTGTAATGTCTTTTTCTTTTTCTGCTAGCAGGTCATCTATTTTGGCAGTGTACTTATTTGTGAGTTTTTGCAGTTGATCTTGTTGGTCTTTGGATTCATCTTCAGAGATTTCTGAAGCTTTTTCCTCTTTGCGAATGGTGTCTTGGACATCACGACGGATGTTGCGAATGGCGACGCGACCTTCTTCGGCATACTTACTAGCCATTTTGACAAATTCTTTCCGGCGATCGCTAGTTAAAGGTTGTATATTTAACCGAATTACAGAACCATCGTTATTGGGTGTTAAACCGATGTCAGAGAGGGAAATAGCTTTCTCTACTAGGTTTAAGCTGCCTTTGTCGTAAGGCTGAATCAAGATGGTGCTAGCATCTGGTGTGCTAATGTTTGCCAGCGATTTTAAGGATGTGGGTGTACCGTAGTATTCCACCGACACTTTATCTAGTAAACTCGCATTGGCGCGACCAGTGCGAATTGTGTTAAAGGCTCGTTGAGTGGCCTCAACGGTCTTTTGCATCGTACTCTCAGCTTCAGATAATTTCACATGAACCTCCCACAAGGGTGCCGATATTTTCTCCCAAAACAGCCCGGCGGACGTTACCCCGCACTGTTAAATCAAAAACTAGAATTGGGATATTGTTGTCTTTACACAAGGCGATCGCAGTACTATCCATAACCCGCAAATCTTTAGCTAAAACGTGCGAGTAGGTGATACTGGTGTAACGCTTGGCCTCTGGATAAACATTAGGGTCAGCATCATATATTCCGTCTACCTTGGTGGCTTTAAAAATCACCTCGGCATCAATTTCTGCGGCTCTTAAGGCTGCGGTGGTGTCGGTCGTAAAGAAGGGATTTCCTGAACCAGCACCAAAAATCACTACCCGCCCTTTTTCTAAATGGCGGATGGCGCGACGACGAATATACGGTTCCGCTAATTCTTGCATAGCGATCGCGCTTTGTACCCGCGTCTGTACCCCAATTCGTTCTAAGGAATCTTGTAGCGTCATGGCATTCATTACTGTGGCAATCATCCCTATGTAGTCAGCTGTTGCCCTGTCCATGCCCGCCGAAGCAGCTTTCATGCCACGAAAAATGTTGCCGCCGCCTACGACGATGGCAATTTGAACGCCGGTGGCTACTACCTCTCCTACTTCCTCGGCTATTTCTTTCACCACTTCTGGATCGATACCATAGCCCATGTTGCCCATTAGGGCCTCACCGCTTAGTTTAAGTAAAACCCGTCGGTAATTCGTTCCCATCAAGTTACGCTTATCAAAAAAGTTGCAATTGCCTCCAATTTAAGATAGCAGTACAGCGACTATATATGTCTAGTTTCGCCAAATCAATGTCGTCCCTACTGGCTCTGTCTCTACTTGGTTAATTGCTTGATCTTTTAACAGACAAGCGATCGCATTGCGTAAATAATCTTCTCCCACAGATAATGGTTCTTGGGGATGATTATCAATTTGTCCCTTGTAACGCACAATACCATTTTTATCTATCAGAAAAGCCATTGGTGTTTTACTCGCACCAAAGCTCCGAGTCACATCTTGGGTTGAATCCCAGATATAAGGAAAATTTAACTGTTGAGCCTCAGCAAAAGCTTTCATTTCGTCAAAACTGGTGCTGAGGTTTTGGGTAGCACTGTTACCATTCATCCCAATTAATGTAAAGCCCTCTGACGCAAATTCCCTTTGAATCTTTTTCAGTCTGTCTAAATACAAGCTGACATAAGGACAGTGGTTGCACATAGCAATCACAGCGACTGCACGAAATTTTTCTAAATAACGGCTGAGATGATGTACTTGATTATCAATTCCGGGAAGCTCAAAATCTGGTGCATAGTTACCAATAGGCGTATTAATCGTTTCTAGTATATTCATATTCTATATGTGCAGGGAACCGAGAAAAAACAGTTAATTTGAGATTTAGGGGAAGTTTTTTACCTGTCAACCAATTGTTAGCCAATCCTCCATAGCCTCTCATCCTATCGATCAATCAGGATAAGGGAAATTGTAGAATTACTGAATTTACTAACAACTATCATGGCATAACATCTCACAAAATCATAGCCTAAAAATTTTCCTCAAAAAAGACAGGAGTTGTTGACTGTCGTGTAAATATAGATTTTAGTTCCGGATAAAATGTTTCGACGGATATTGCCAATCTTGATTATTGATATCCAGCAACATGACAAGATGTCAACTATCATAGATATAATCTCCTAGTTTCCAAAAAGCAACACTATATCACAGCTATTGACATTTAATAATTCACAGTTAATAGCCGAGATGTGAGATTTACCCAATGATTTAATACTGCCATATATTTTCATATTTGTCAGTATTATGCCTTTTGAGTCTAGCCAAAAAGCTATTTTTTCTGATTACTTGTATTTATATATTCACCAACTTCTGATGACAAATTCTCCAAACACATTTACCTCCAGCAAAACTTGGATTTGGCAAGGTTTCCCCATCTGCTATCAGACTCAAGGAACCAATGGACCCTCAATTATTCTAGTACATGGCTTTGGTGCTTCATGGGGTCACTGGCGGAAAAATATCCCCGTCCTAGCCACAAATTGTCGCGTTTATGCCATTGATTTGATTGGCTTTGGTGCTTCAGCAAAACCGGAACCGGAGAGAGAAATGACCTACACTTTGGAAACCTGGGGACAACAGTTAGCCGACTTTTGCCGGGAAGTAGTGGGTGAACCTGCCTTTTTAGTAGGAAATTCCATTGGATGTATAGTCGTATTACAAGCCGCAGTTAGCAACCCGGAGATAGCTTTAGGAGTGGCTTTAATTAACTGTTCCTTACGGTTGTTGCACGATCGCAAACGGGAAACTCTATCCTGGTCTCGGCGCTTCGGCGCACCTATTCTCCAGCAAATATTATCTATCAAACCAGTTGGTAAGTTTTTCTTCAATCAACTTGCTAAACCGAAAACAGTACGCAAGATTTTACTGCAAGCTTACGCTAACGCAGAGATAGTTACAGATGAGTTAGTCGATATGCTGACAGCACCAGCAAAAGACCCAGGGGCTGTAGCAGTTTTTCTCGCCTTTACATCTTATTCCACAGGACCCCTAGCAGAAGACCTGTTGCCATTGCTACCTTGTCCTGCGATTATTCTTTGGGGAACAGCCGACCCTTGGGAACCGATAAACTTAGGTAGAGAACTAGCCAACTATCCCCAAGTGTTGAAATTTATTCCCTTAGAAGGAGTGGGACATTGCCCCCAGGATGAAGCACCAGAGTTAGTCAACCCCATTTTACAGGATTGGATTAACGAGACATCCCCAGGAATCTAAAGCTTCGTCCAGGCGATTGAATATTTCCATTGCAGATTTATCTAGTTTGTCAAACTTGGCGATCGCCTCCCCAGCATTTATGATATTAATTTGCTGAAAAAAACTAGCTATTATATAGTTTTCTATCTAGACACAGTTCAGTGCTAAGATAGGATATTAATCAACAAAAATCCCAGTGCCGCACTACCTAACGGCACGGTTAAATTATCAATACCTAAAAATGAAATAGTTTCTAAACTAGTCGCAGCCACAGCCACAGCCAGAGATACTACCCAAGTTTGCCAGACGTTACCTTCTACACCCAGTAAAATTAAACTGGTGATTACAAAACCGACCAACGCCATAGTTAAAGAACCTTCCCAGCTTTTTTGAGCGCCGAAGATTTTATACTTATGTTGACCAAAGCGTTGTCCCACTAATGCGGCTAATCCATCACCCCAAGCCATGACCATAATACCAATAGCAGCGTACTGGGGTTGTTCTATCTGCCAAAACCAAGCGACTAAAATGCCCATGCTGACAGCATAAAAGAAAGTTCCTAAACTTTGCCTACCCACGCTATTAATACCAGGAAGGATGGGAAATCGGTATGATAATAAGGTAATCACACTGGCAACAATGGAAGCTGTAATCCCTAAAATGGCCGGAATATCAAGCCACCAAGCCAGCATAATCACATTACCAGTACCAATATGCACTATTTTTCTGACTATTTCTGTTTCAGCCTGAGTAAAGCGATGTACTGTCCATGCTAAAAGCAAGATGAGTGACACCCAAGCAGCAACTAGGGTAATTTGCGGCCACAAGGGTGAAATTAAGGTGGAATCGAGAAGTAGAGATAACAAAGAAACTACTAGATAGGACTTTTTCAGCTTTATTACTAATTTATAAGACTTTGGGTGATTAGGATGAAACTATTATTTATTTCCTTAATTAAAGGCTACAGAATGTTTATTTCGCCAATGTTTCCCCCCAGTTGTCGCTTTCAACCCACTTGTTCTATGTATGCGATTGAAGCCATCGAGAGATTTGGTGTATGGCGCGGTGGGTGGATGGCTACATGGCGGATTTTGCGTTGTCATCCCTTCCATCCTGGTGGTTATGACCCAGTTCCAGAGACAACAAAGCATTGCTGTGATCATACTCTCTCTGATTCTGGGAAACAGACCAAAGATCAGAAGCACTAGAGAATTGTACTACAGCAGGTTGCAGGTAAATAAGGTACATATATTCCTTCTTCCCTGTTCCCTACCTCTACAAATAAACTCAGAAACCAAACCTGATTCCTAAACTTTACGTCAAACCAGGCATGGATCACACATAATCAAGCTTTAGAAATCACAGAAATTAATTGGTCTTCCAACTTAGCTTTAGGGTTAAGAAGTTTTACCTGCTTTTCCTCGCACAAGATACCAATTAAGTGTTGAATTTCACTTTCTTGAACATCATTAAACTCAATAGTTACTTGAGATATTAAAGTAGTCAGACCCATGAAAGATTGAGTTTTGACTAGATTTAAGAGAAAATCTTTGACTGGAGAATTATTATCACCTCCAGATTTCCGTACAATTCCTAAATCCTGCAATAAAAGACAATTCTGGAAAGCTTGACACTTGCGAGTTAAAGTTTGCAATGTCTGCAAATTAATGGTTTTATATCCAATCACCAATTCTTGTGATATTGCAGAATTAACTAAATAATTATAAGTGGCTAAATAATGAACTGATTCAAGATTTGGTTGAATGTGTAGATGCTGATTTTGGGTGAAAATTTGGCTGTAGGTTTTATTGTTTTTTAACTTTTCTAAATTATCCATTCTCAGCAAGAAAAGTTTTTGGCAGAGATTTTGTTGAATTGCTCTTTGACAGGTATCGATAACATCAAGTAAGCTCTTCATGTTAGCGTCTTCTGTCCAGATTATGCCTATTTTTTCCGCTTTCTCTACCTGCTGGTAACTCAAAGAATAGCTAGCATATTTTCCCGATGTTAATTTAGGTATGACTAATCCTACTTGTAATGCTTCTAAAGCGACTTGTAACATCCGAATTAATTCCGGGGATGATAGCAAAGATATCTTGGGGAATTTTTCCTGAACTTTTTTATATTCTTGCTGCCATAATAATTTAAACTCTGCTTGAGGATCTAGTTCTCCTCCCCCAGATGTACCGATAATTTTACTTTTATATTTCTGATATTGACTTCTACCTAAAAGTAATACATTTTTGGGATCAGTTTTACTCCCTGGAAAACATTTTTCTAAAATTTGCCGATTTAAGGGGGCGATAGGTGATTCTGGTGGAGGTGTAGCGTCTTTGTGTATTCTCTGCAATACATATTTCCAAAGTTCTTCAGCTTGATTTATATCAATGCTTTTCAGTGCTATTAGTTTATCAATTTTAGCTTTATCAGAGGGTGCAATCTGTTTCCAAATCTTCTGCCAAGGTTCTGTTGCTATAGTGATAATCATCAGAAAATTCTGGATGGCTTCATTATACACAGTGGTGTTGAGTTTAAATATTGCCTGTGGATTATATAACCAATTTGGGACGCTTTCTACCTGATCGAAGCATAAAACAATTGGCTGAGTTGCTGTAGAAATTTTGCCAAAGTTTGCTAATATCTTTTTAGCTGCATCTTCTGTATCCAGACACTTTTCAACAGTTAAAGCCTGCATTGATTCTTCACTTAAATTATCTCCTCGTAACCACTCACAGGCTAGGGTATGAATTTTGGGATTTGTGAGGTCATGTAGAACTCCAAAAAAAGTTTCTGGATGATAAATATTATAAGTTTGATAGGTTTCGGTGAGATGTTTAACAAATTTTTGGCGATCGCTGAGTAATAAATCCCAAACATTATCATTAAAAAGTTTCTTTTTGAGATCATTCTTAATGAAATTGGATACACTTTCTAGCCAGAGAATTAACTGAGAGTCTTTCTGTCCATCTGGGACTTGAATTAAGCTATCGACTGTATAACGCAAGATATGTCGCCAGATGTACCCATCATCAACCCAAGGTCCTATGTAAGCAAAGAAAGCTTTAGAATTAAGGGTACTTTTTAGTCTACCTAAAACGTAACTTTTCCCAGAACCAGAATCACCAGTGAGCAAAACAGTTCGACTAAAATTATCTGCACTTACTAAGTGGAGAATTTGTTCAATTTCAGCTATGGATTCTTGATGAATTGAAGTGACCAGGGATTTTTGATCTTGGTTTTTAACCCAAAAATTTCCTGTCCGGTAATTTACTTCGTCAAAAGGATTAATCTGGTGCTTAATAATCTCGTTTACAGATGCCATAGTTAATTACGATGATTAGAGTAAAGTGATTTAAGGAAAACTGAGTGTATGTGTTTGTACTGAGACTTAATGAATGATTAACACATTCATACAGGTTCAAAAGGAATTTTCACTCTCTGGTATTCATGTATCTCAGGTTGCTGGTACATAACTCCGAATTAATGTCGGTTGAATTATACTAATTGAGATATCTTCTCTATAATAGCTAGATTTTATGCTGTTGGCTACAGTTAGTTATGCAAATATTACCCCTTAATTTGTCGTAGCGCATGAAAAACTTGTCCCCTTAATCCAACTGGTAAAAACGACAAACCTAAACCAGTCCAAGCCTTAGCAGTAGAACAAGACTTCCCCGCCAAAATGAGTTCTCTTCCCTTTCGGGTTTCACCCTTTTCAATCAAACGCAAACCCAATAATAATTGGGATTCAGCGAGGCGATTTTGTCTAACTTTTTCTAATTTTTTTGATTCAAACTGATAATTTTCTAAATACCGAATTTTATCAAACAAATAAGGAACTTCTCGATTAATACCTTGCTGTTCTGCATGGTAGCGATATTCCATTAATAACTCCGATAAATAATAACCCTTTTTATTAGCCAAAGCCAACCTGACAAATAAATCATTATCTTCACAATTTTGGATATTGGGTAATATAAAGCCCAATTCTTGCAACGTCTGACGACGAAATAAAGTCGCTCCAATTTGGAAGCTTTGGTTGATAAAAACCACCTCTAATAAATTATCTACCATACCTGCTTTTAAATTAGCCCGACCCCAGCGACGAGAATTTTCCTGAGTCTTTAAATCATTCCTGGTATTTTCAATATCAATTATCCAATGGTCTGTACCAACAAAATCAATGCTAGAATCTTTATCAAGTATGGCCGCAGTCTGGGCTAAAAAAGTAGTTGTTAGCCGATCATCATCATCAAATTTAATAAAATATTCACCTTGCGCCGCATCAAAACCAGAGCGCATATTATTGCTTTTACCAATATTTTGCGAATGACGGATATATTTAATCCGGTTGTCTGTGTACTGTGACATCAATTCAGGTGTACCATCAGTTGAGCCATCATCACAAACAATTAATTCAAAATCCTGATAAGATTGCTGAACTACGCTTTCTATCGCGTAAGGCAGGAGATTTTCTCGATTAAATGTAGGAACACAAATACTAATTTTAGCCATAAGTTTGACCATTAAAAAACTATAATAAGCAACAATCTAAGCAGAATGATGAAAGTACCCAGATGCTATAGCAATCCTAAATGATATGTGAGAGTTCAATAAACCTCAAATGCCTATAAAATAAGGATTTTTATCTCAGTCTTTTCTCACGTTTGGGTTAAGATTGCTATAGAACCCATTTGACATCTTTTACTGTCTTGAAGTAAAGTGACTGCAAAAGTCGTATCCAGCAGTTATGCCATACTCTAGCAGCCTGACAGACGAAGAGTGGACAATCCTTGAACCCTTACTGCCTCAGATATTACCCTCTAAGAAGCAGACCAGACCGCCTAACTGGACAAAGCGAGAAATTTTGGATGGCATCTTCTATCAACTCAAGAATGGCTGCAATTGGCAAGACTTGCCCAAAGACCTACCTCCCTACTCGACAGTCTATTGGCATTACAAGCAATGGCGGGCCCAAGGAGCGCTCGACAGACTGATGAGCATTTTACATGCTCAAGTGCGTGAACAGGTTAAAAAAAAGGCAAGTGGACAACGCTGCTGATTATCGACTCTCAAGCGGTAAAAAACACCTGTAATGCCAGTGCTGCATCCAAGGGGTATTGTTTCTACAAATCGACGAATGGTATTAAAAGGCATCTAGCCGTTGATACTCTGGGGTTTCCCTTTTTCACTCATTGCACCAAAGCGAATGTGTCTGATGATCAGGGTTTGATTGAGATGTTGACTAAAAACATCAATTATTTCAAATCCAAGCCTGTCAATATTCCCAAAATTACCATCCTACTAGATCACGGTTATCACCCTGAACATCTGAGGGCGGAATTAAAAAAGGTTTATCCCCAGATTATGACGAAAATCAGGTTTCAACTTTCGCCAAAACCATCAAAACAAGAAAAAAAGGAATTAGGGAAATCTGGGTTTGTTCCGGTTGCAGCCAGGTGGGTGATTGAATGGTCAAATGCTTGGATGGAGAGATGCAAAATTCTCGTCAAGAACTTTGAGCGAACTCTACCTAATGCGACTGCCAAGGTTAATCTTTGTTTTATTCGGTTGATGGTTCAGAGGCTTGCAGCCTCTTCTTAGATGTCAAATGGTTTCATCTTGCTAAATCCTGATTAAGTGACACAATAATCAATAACATTTATTTATTAATCTATAATCTTCGGTAAAAGCAACAATTTATCTGTGAATATACACAAACTTTATGACATTTTGCAAATATTTAGTGTTCACCTTTTGATTGGCTATGATTTCTGAAAAAGTTACAAAAAATAGATAAGAGATATTTATCATGACATATATTCTGAAATCATGGCATGGTATATGTGTCATATTTTAATTTAGTCTGATTTCCGGTTACTTGATTATATGCACATCTTAATGCTGTCTTCTACCTTTCCCTATCCGCCAACGCGGGGGGGGACTCAAGTTAGGACGTTTAATTTACTGAAATATTTGAGTCAACGTCATGCTATCACCTTAGTGACTCAAGGGGATGCCGATGTTACAGAAGCAGAAATTGCAGAATTGCGGGACTGCGTAGATGATCTCGTTGTGTTTGAACGTCCACCAGATTCTGGAACTGCATCGGGAATACTGAAGAAAGTAGAACGCTTGAGTAAGTTTTGGCAACAGGGAACCCCACCCAGCGTACTTAGCCGCTACTCAGTCCAGATGCAAGCATGGATTGATAACTTTGTCCAAGAGCAAAAATGTGATGTCATTACCTGCGAACATAGCGTCAATGAAATTTATGTGCGATCGCATTTTCAGAAATCTCTCAGAACCATAGTCAATATTCATAGTTCTGTCTATGGTAGTTGTCTGAACCAGTTAGCAACAGGCGTTTCCGAAAATAGGCTACGAGATCGAATTAATTTGCCGCTTCTACGTCGTTATGAACAAAGATATGGCGCGAAATTTTCAGGACTAGTTGTCACTACAGAAGATGATAAAAGTCAACTAGAAAAATTTCATCCTCATAGTGAAATTACAATTATACCCAATGGTGTAGATTTGGAATTATTTCCCAAACGTACTACCGATCCCGGAGGATATAAATTAGTATTTATCGGTGCAATGGATAATTTAGCAAACATTGATGCCGTCTGCTTCTTCACCAATCAAGTTTTACCAGAAATTCAACAGCTTTATCCCCAAACAACTTTTGATATTGTCGGTTCTCGTCCTGCGCCGGAAGTTTTAGCACTCACACAACAACCAGGAGTTAATGTCACGAGAAAAGTGCCTTCAATGGTAGATTATTTACACAAATCAACAGTGTGTGTTGTGCCGATGCGGACTGGCTTTGGGATTAAAAATAAAACCTTAGAAGCAATGGCTGCTGGTGTCCCAGTGGTAGCCAGCGATCGCGGTTTAGAAGGATTAGCCGTAGATACCCCCATCCGCGCCTTACGCGCCAATCAACCCAGGGATTACGTCACCGCCATTAGCCAACTATTTGACAGTCCCCAACTACGCCAACAATTGTCCCAAAACGGTAGAGAACTGATAGAAACCCAATTCACTTGGGCGATCGCAGGAAAACGTTACGAACAAGTTTGTTCAGGATTAAATCATTGAAAAAACAGGAGTGACTAACTGTCATCATGCTATAAATTTCCCTAGAATTAATTCCTATCTTCGCTAGGTAAAATATAGCCAAGTCTGCGATATAGTCTCATCCAAGGTAGAAATAAGTTTTGATCACTAAATATAAACTCTTATGGGTAAGTCCTAATTTTTATAGCTAGCAGTTGCGATTTATTCCGAGTTTGATTATCGGATATTTTGAATATGGGTACAGTTGACCTACTATTGATCTAGTAGATTGTTTTGCCAAACCTCTGCAAGCAAGTAGCAGGAATTTCAGGTGAATATAGAACAATTCATTCAAAGCACAGAAGCACTACACAGCCGTTTAGCAGATTTATACCAAACAGCTAGTGTATTACCTTGGATTCCGCCAGAAATGCTGCCCCAAGCCTTTAAGGAACTCTACAGCACCTCCAAAATGGTGCAATTAGCGGCTGAGGAACTCTATAATCAAAACGAACAACTAATTCAAACACAAAACCATTTAGAAACTGAAAGCCAACACTACCAAGATTTATTTGAGTTAGCACCAGATGGCTATTTAGTCACTAATACCGCCGGAACAATTGAAGAAGCGAACCTAGCCGCAGCGCAATTACTCAAAGTTTCCAGACAATTACTCATAGGTCAATCCATAGTTAACTTTGTCCGCCTGGAAGAGATACAACCCTTTCGCAGTGAACTCAGCCAGCTTAGTCAGTCTGATAAAGTCAGAGAATTAATAGTGCGTTTGCAAGCACATAATGGCGAGTTTTTTGATGCAGCTTTTACAGTGGCCGTAGTACGTAATCAACAAGGTAAAGCCATTTCTTTGCGTTGGCTGGTGCGCAATATTTATGACCGTCAGCAAAAGCAAACAGAATTAATTAATAATAACAATGATCTGATTCAAGATCGCCCTATATATAAACATACTAAAGGAGAAAGTATTCTCCTCAATCCATTAGTAGTTTGGTATGTTCGCCAAGGTTTAGTGAAGCTGAATACTTTTTGTGAAACTGGCGAAGAAATATTGATCGGATTGGCAACACAAAATATGATTTTTGGTTCTAACATGACTTCGTTACCAATTTATCAAGCCACAGCCCTCTCAGATGTGGAATTATTCTCAATTTCTGTAGGAGAGATTACATTAAACCCCATATTGAGCCATATTTTATTACCAAAAATCAATCAACGTTTACAACAAACAGAAGCTTTATTAGTGATTGCTGGTAAACGTCGGGTTGAAGAAAGACTGTACCATTTATTACAACTTTTCAAACAACAAATTGGCGAAACTATCGCAGAAGGAACTCGCTTAACTGTGCGTTTAACTCATGAAGATATTGCTAGTGCTTGCTGTACTACCAGAGTGACAATCACACGATTGATGGGAAAATTTCAACAACAAGGTTTAATTAGTTTTGACTCTAAAAAATATCTGATTTTAAAATATTAATACTTAAGAATTGCTATATAAGGGAATAGGAAGAACAAGAAAAACTAATTCTCCCCACTTCCCCATCTATCTTGTGCGGCTAACTGCTAACATCAACTTTGAATCCCAAGTGTAGAAGCCAATTTTGTCAGGTACTCTAGAAAATCGCCCAGTACGATACCCTCTAGATAGTTCATTCAGCACCTTAGTTTTCACTTCTCGCACTTGCTGATCGTCGAGTTCTCCATAAAGACCGGTGATGATTTCCGCCACACTGAAAACTGTTCCTGAATGTTTTTCTAAGAAATCAGAAAGAGCATCTATAAGAAAATTACCCTCAAATTCTGGCAGCATAGGGATAAAATTTGTCTGGGAGATTGTCTGTGTTTTCTTCTTGTTGTTTTTCCCATTTTGAGAGTAACGTTTAGTGTGGTTGGAGGTGACTAAACTTAAATCTAGAGTATAACAACCAGGCTCGTCAGGTATACCCCACCAAGCACCCCTTTCTCGACCCTGTGTGAGGGATGATTGAACTCTAGCTTTGACAACTTTAAAAATTGTTGGCTCTAAATCTCCATAAAGCGATCGCACGATAAAATCTATATGACAAACACTACCAAGATGGGACTTTAATAAATGCTTGATCGCTGTCATGCGACTTTGAGATTGATACTCAGGTAACATGGGAACATCTGAGACTTTCTTTGATCGATATTGACTGTTTAAAGATGTCGCTGATGTTGGCGGTTCTGCAATCTCTGGAGTCGTAGCAGGTGAATTATCTATTTCCCTATCATCTGAGTCTGGAGTCAGAGAGTCGGTAGATTGATCAGGTCTGGATAACAACGAATCTTCTTGATATGAAGAAGATACTTCTGGAAGCATCTTAAATTTTGTCAGATAGGCGGAAGCATCTGCATAACTAGAGGAGTTAGATAACAACGCATCTACATGATCTAGCTGTTCACGCGCCTGTGTGTATAAGCTTTCATACTCTTTAACGAGGCTAGTATAGTAGTCTCTTAATTCTAATAATGGAGAGACAAAAGCTTCTGGAGTTCCTAATGGTAATAGATTATTCATTAAGCTAGAAATCATCCTAAATCTATATCACTTTTGTAAGTCATGGCTCTAGGTTTTGCTTTGGGAGATGACTGATGGGATTTTTTCGGTGCTTGTGGTGGTCGGCATTGTTCGCAATATAATGGACGAGGCCCAAAAGTTTCTCGTTGTGTAGTTTGGTCGCATTGCTTACAGACAAAATGGAACACACGAGTATGAATCTGTCTGTTATGCGCCCGGACAGTATATTCCTTAACATGAATGGTTTTACTAGGCATAATCCAAAAGAGTGAATTTTATTCCTATCAATATAGCTATTCAAGCAAATCAAATCTGATCCGTGTATCTTCTGTAAGTTTTATTCCTATTAGTAGTTTGGATCAGAATAATTGGGAAATTAGCAATAGCGTATCTATTGGAGATACATATAGTTAACTATCACTATTCAAGTTTTTCTCTTTTCTATATCTCTGAGGTACTAAATAGAGAAGTTAGACATATTTTTAGAAAAAATTATGCCAAATTTTCTAGATTGTTCATCATGCACTGGAGTTAATTGGTTTTTATGCTGGTTGGACAATGTGATCAAAGGCCGCCTGTGATAATTTCATTAAACCGTATTATCTAATAGCCAAATGTCTCTGAAATTACAGTAGTCAGAGATAGTAACCTTTAGACATTGATAGAATTTAAATATGTCGGATAAAAATATATATTGAGATATGTCTATGACAATTCTTGATATCTTGATGTATATAGCATTTGGAAGATTTATTTTCAGGAAGACCTATCGAGTCAGGGTCTGGTAGAAATTTTAGCCGAATTAGGTTTAGTGACAGTCAGTGCTACTGGGACAGCTGCGATCGCCGTTTCCCTTAGTGGTTTGTTGGGATTTATCTGGGCTGTATATTGCGATCGCCTAGCTGCGAAACGAGAACTTAGAGGTAATACAGAAATCTGATCAATTACCACTATCGATGGATTTCGGCGGTTCTCCTTGTAATTTCGTCTCGGCGGTAGAGGGATTTTCTTCTACCTGATCGGTCTTAATTTTGTCAGATCCCTTAACTTTCTCCACAGCTTTTTGCAATCCTGGTTTTACCGCTTCTAAATCCTGTTTAGTTTTTTCATAGTCTTGTTGAATAAATTCTCTAGCTTGACTAATTTTATCACCGAGTTTGACCTGATCAACAGCTTTCTCTAATCCTGGTTTTACCGCTTCCAAATCCTGTTTAGTTTTTTCATAATCTTGTTGAATAAATTCTCTAGCTTGACTAATTCTTTCACTGAATTTTACCTGATCAACAGCCTTCTGTAATCCTGGTTTTGCAGCTTCCAAATTCTGTTTAGTTTGTTCGTAGTCTTGTTGAATAAATTCTGTAGCTTGACTAAGCTTCTCTCCCAAGCCTTCAGTATATTTTTGGGGATTTTCTACAGCTTTTTCTAAGATAATAATGCGTTTATCACCCACACTAGAAATCATAATTGGTGCAAGTAAATATGTACCTTCTATTAATCCCTGCCAACCATTGGGAGAAAACATATAATTCACGACATCTCCTGTTTCTTTATGGAATAGCAAGTCAATAATTTTACCAACTTTATTACCACTATTAGTCCATACCTCACTTCCCAGCACCGGGTTAACTGATTCGGTGATTCCTGAAGTCTGCTCATCCTGATGTTTAACGATCACGCTATCAGCACCAATAGCCTCAATTTCTTTCCAGGCGAAGGTTTTTTGTTGATTACCCAGCCATCCTGACTTACAGATAAAACCCACAATTTTTTGTGCCTGACTATCTAGTAAAAATCGTGAGACACGACCAACTTCTGCAACTGTGTCCCGGTCAAGCACTAAACGGTTTAACAACTCACTGTATTTTAAAACTGGAGATAGCGTAGACATATTAAAAACACCTACCAATGATTAAGGATTTATGATAACATTGTACTCGCAATTTAATACTGATGTCTTTATATTAAGCTCAGATAATTGCCTGTTAAATAATTTTCCAGCTACTCAATAGAGCTAGAGGTCATCAACAATGCAGATATTTTCCCTGATTGCCGTCTTGGTCGCCTTATTAGCTGTAATGTTTGCATTTCAAAATGCCGTTCCCATCAGCCTGACATTTTTCAATATTAATTTTCAGGCTTCACTAGCAATTCTCCTCATTTGGACTCTGGCTATGGGAATTTTAATAGGTTTACTCCTGTCAATTCCTAGTATAGTTAAACGAAATTTGAAAATTGCTAAACATAAGACCAGAATGGGAGAACTAGAGAATGAAGCGAATCAATCTTTAGAAACAATCACCCATCAACGTCAAAGAATTGAAAACTTAGAAAAGCATATAAATTCACAGAATAATCTCTAAAGGTCATTTCGTTCTCATAGTAGTTCTGAATAAAATAAGTAAAGGCAGATGAATTAATGGATTTGATGATTATGTGCAGTTTGACATTTCATTCATGAATTAATAGACAATCTACCTCAAAGCATAATTAAATCTATCTCTAGTAGCATCAATCTCCAGTTAAGAAAATAGTAGGATATGTGGTAAGTGTGAATAAACCAATAAACAATGATAATTTCTACAGACCGCGAACAACAAATTCAAGAACTGCGTCAACTGAGTGCAGATATTAAATGTGGAATGTTAACCACGGTAGATGCTAATGGCTGCTTGCATAGTTGTCCGATGCACAAAACTGGCGATATTAGCCTTGATGGGGGAATATGGTTTTTTAGTTCTGTTAATACTCAGAAGGTGGATGACATTAAACAAAATCAGCAGGTAAATATTAGTTTTACTTCACCTCATCAGCAGCGATATATTTCTATATCAGGTACAGCCGAACTGATTGAAGATCGTGATCAAATGCAAGAAAAATGGCAGCCAGAACTTCAGACTTGGTTACCTCAAGGACTAGAGGAACCCAATCTGGTGTTACTGAAAGTGAATATTCACAAAGTTGATTATTGGGATAGTCCATCAAGTATTCACCCCCAAAGCTGGGGAGTTTAATTTAGTGTTTTGGCTGGTTTGAGATGGAAAAAGTAGTTCACGGACTTGATCATCTGTGGTTTGGGGAAAGTTTTCGTACCATAGACCAACGCTACAAAAGGGGTCGGGTGTGGCAGGACAGACGATTTGATCGGCCACACTTTGCAACTTTTGGCAAGTGCTGCTAGCAGCTACAGGGACAGCAACGACAATCTGGGCTGGGTGTTGTCCTTTGACGGCAGCTATAGCCGCCCACATGGTTGCACCTGTGGCTAAACCATCATCGACTAAGATGACGGTGCGTTTGTGTAAATCAGGAAATGGGCGATCGCCTCGATAAAGATGTTCCCGACGTTGTAATTCTCGTTCTTCTTGCGCCGCTACTTTGATAATTGTTTTCTTGGAGATATGCAATGAGTTGACAATATGTTGATTAATAATCCGCACGTCACCAGATGCGATCGCGCCCATTGCTAGTTCTTTTTGATCCGGTACACCTAGTTTTCGCACCACCAGCACATCTAAGGGAGCTTTTAATGCTTGAGCAACTTCAAAAGCCACCGGTACACCACCCCTGGGCAGACCTAAGACAATTACATCTGAGCGATGAGCATAGTTTGCTAATTCCTCGGCTAACCTTTGACCTCCTGTTGTGCGATTTTTAAATAGCATGGTATCCTCTCCTGATATTTGTCTAACAAGTAAGATTTTTTCTTCTCGCTTCACACAAAAGTAAAAATTTTCACAAATATTGTTACTGTTTATAAATTGATCATAGAAAATCCTGGATTTGATAACCTCTGACTAACGAGGCGAGATGAGCAATTTACTGATCTATCTAATGGAGGATATAGCTGGGAAGTTTGGGGAGTTTGGGGAGTTTGGGATTGGGTTAAGACTCGGATAAGGTTCTTGGCGATCATCGCTATTTGCCCAAAAATTGCCTCAAAATTTGAACAAAAAAAACCCCAACCAGGAAAATTTAGCTAAGTTGATTTTCCTAATCGGGGGAGTGTTAAAAGTTTGTTTCAGAAATGGGGAAGGAATAAATTTGCAATTCTTTACCCCTGATTCCCATAATTTTACCAAACCAACTCTGGTAGTTTGGAATAATCCAACTGGTGAGGGCATTTTCCAGTAGGAGAGGAAAAGTTAGACGGGCTTGAGTCCGCATTTTCCGCCAGTATCCTAGAATCCCTGTCCCTTCTGGGGTGGGGAGTATGTCAAGGACGTTCTTCAATTACACGGTCAATCAAACCGTATTCCTTAGCTTCAGCAGCAGACATAAAAAAGTCACGATCCATGTCTTTCTCAATCTTCGTTATATCCTGACCAGTCTTCTCAGCATAAATACCATTAAGCTGATGACGAATCCGCAGAATTTCTCTGGCTTCAATTTCGATATCGCTGGCTTGTCCACGAGTCCCACCAGAGGGCTGGTGAATCATAATCCGAGAATGAGGTAAAGCCATGCGTTTACCCTTGGTGCCGGCTGCTAGCAGGAATGATCCCATTGAAGCCGCTAAACCTACACAAATTGTCACCACATCTGATTTGATGTGTTGCATGGTGTCAAAAATCGCCATGCCGGATGTCACCATACCACCGGGGGAATTTATGTATAAATAAATATCCTTACCTGGATCATCCGAATCCAGATACAGCATGACAGCGATAATTTGGTTAGCAATTTCATCATCAACGTCTCGTCCCAAGAAAATAATCCGTTCGCGGGAAAGACGATCATAAATACTAATCCAATCTGTATATTGTCCTCCGGGCATCCGGTAAGGCACTTTAGGAACACCTATAGGCATCTTCGTTACTCCGTTTGTAATTTAGTCATGAGTCATTAGTTATGGGTGAATTTCCCCAAGCATAATGACTATCCACAGTTCTTAGAGAACACTGGCAGGTAATGGGGGATTGGCGAGTTCTTCTTTTTCAAACACTCGGTCAATCAAACCGTATTCCTTCGCTTCATAGGGAGTCATGTATAACAAACGATCCATATCTTTGGTAATTTTTTCTGCGGTCTGTCCTGTGGTTTGACCCAGAATATCTACTAAAGAGGTCTTGTTAATTAGCACTTCCCTAGCCCGAATTTGAATATCCGTTGCTTGACCTTGAGCGAAGCTCTTAGGTTGGTGCAGGATAATAGAAGAGTGGGGCAAACTCGCGCGACAACCTTTTGTACCAGCACTGAGTAACATCGCAGACATACCCATTGCCGAACCAATACAGATGGTGTGGATGGGAGGCTTGATGTATTTCATGGTGTCATAGATGGCGAAGGCTTCGGTTTCAAAGCCAACTGGTTCGCCACTGTAGCCGGAAGTACCGGTGGAGTTGATATAGATTTTTATCGGCTTTTCGGGGTCGTCGGACTGTAAATAAAGCAATTCGGCGATAATTAATTCCGTAACTGCCGGCACTAATGGCATTCCCAGATAGACGATTCGTTCCTTCATTAATAAGGACGGTAAATCTGGCGGCGGTGTCCGGTAAAAACTATCACCTTGATAAGGGGCTTGTACAGCCTTGATTGGGGAATTGTCCATAGCAACTGATCGCCTGAAACTATGCCGTTAACTGTAATACATCCTAACGCGATGCTAACCTACATCAAGTGTGGATTTCTCGCTAATTAGTTATTGGTCAATCAATTTTAGATTTTAGATTTTAGATTTTGGATTAGACTGTGATCTAAAATACTCCCCATACCTCCCACACTCCCCACACCTCCCACACTCCCCACACTCCCCACACTTCCCACACTCCCCACACTCCCCACACCTCCCACACTCCCCACACTCCCCATTGCTAATTTTTCCGTAGTGCTGATGTGGCGGTTTGAAGTTATTTATATAGATATGCTAACTAGGAATTTTGGGTTATGAAGGTCAATTTACAACCTATTTTGAATGATGCTAATTTGGACGCGCATCAACCAAGCAGTCAACGTCAGTTATCAATATCCGTTTCGGCGATCGCAGAAATTGCCGACCGCAATATTCCCCTGAATCTATGTCTAATTCTGGATCACAGTGGTTCGATGCATGGACAACCTTTAGAAACTGTGAAGCGTGCGGCTATTGGTTTAGTGGATCAACTCAAGGCTGGCGATCGCCTGAGTGTTGTGGCTTTTGACCACCGAGCTACAGTTTTAGTCCCTAATCAAACTATGGCTCATCCAGAACAGATTAAAAAACAAATTAACAGCCTCTCTGCTGGGGGTGGAACAGCCATTGATGAAGGTTTGCGTTTGGGAATTGAGGAATTAGCCAAGGGTAAAAAAGAAACTGTTTCTCAAGCCTTTTTATTAACTGATGGCGAAAATGAACACGGTGATAATCAACGCTGTTTGAAGTTTGCTGAATTGGCAACTGGCTATAATTTGACTTTGAACACGTTAGGATTTGGTGACAAATGGAATCAGGATATTTTAGAAAAAATTGCTGATGCTGGCTTAGGTAGTTTGTCCCACATCCAAAAACCGGAACAAGCCGCCGATGAGTTTAACCGCCTGTTTAGTCGGGTGCAAACGGTGGGATTAACTAATGCTTATTTGCTGATTTCCCTGAAACCTTATATCCGGCTAGCGGAACTCAAACCCATTGCCCAAGTTGCCCCAGAAACCATTGAGATACCTATGCAACAAGAAGCAGACGGACGCTTTACAGTGCGCTTGGGTGATTTAATGAAAGATGCAGAGCGGGTAATTTTGGCTAATATTTATCTGGGACAGTTGCCAGAAGGTAAACAGGCGATCGCTAATGTCCAAGTCCGCTACGATGACCCGGCGCAAAATCAAATGGGTTTATTGACTGAGAATATTCCAGTCTATGCCAATGTCACTGCTGCTTACCAACCACAGATCGATGCTCGCGTACAGAAATCTATTTTGGCGTTAGCTAAATACAGACAAACCCAGCTAGCTGAGGCAAAATTACAACAGGGCGATCGCGCCGGTGCAGCGACAATGCTGCAAACTGCGGCTAAAACTGCTCTGCAAATGGGGGATCAAGGCGCAGCCACAGTGTTACAAACCAACGCCACTCAACTCCAATCCGGTGGCGACTTATCTGAGAGCGATCGCAAGAAAACCAGAATTGTCTCCAAAACCGTGTTGCAAGATACTCCTCCCCAATGAAAGTTCAATTGCTCTGTGCCTTAAATGATCATAATGTTGACGCGGCTCAAGAAAGCAACCAACGTCAACTATCTATTTCAATTTCGGCGGTTCCTGATGAATTGCACCAGCATTTACCACTCAACCTCTGCTTAATTCTAGATAAGAGTGGTTCCATGCACGGTAAACCCATCGCCACAGTAATTCAGGCAGTAGAGCAATTATTAGACAGGCTACAACCAGGTGATCATATTTCGGTTGTAGCCTTTGCTGGGTCTGCTCAAATAATTATTCCTCACCAAACAGTCCAAGACGTGGAAGCGATTAAAGCCCAGATTCACAAGAAACTCAAAGCTAGCGGCGGCACATCCATCGCCAAAGGCTTAGAACTGGGAATCACAGAAATGATGAAAGGCACAAAAGGAGCCGTTTCCCAAGCATTTCTGCTCACAGATGGTCATGGAGAAAATGGTGTGCGGATTTGGAAATTGCAAATTGGCAAAAATGACAATCAGCGCTGCCTAAAACTCGCAAATAAAGCCACTAAAATCAACCTCACTATCAACACTCTGGGTTTTGGTAATGATTGGAATCAGGATCTATTAGAAAAAATTGCCGATGCCGGTGGCGGTACTTTAGCCTACATAGAAAGTCCAGAACAAGCAGTAGATCAGTTTCAGCATTTATTGCGGCGGGTTCAGTCTGTGAGGCTCACCAATGCCTACTTGCTACTATCTCTAGTTCCTGATGTCCGT
This sequence comes from Nodularia harveyana UHCC-0300, assembly GCF_034931085.1. Lineage (NCBI taxonomy): Bacteria > Bacillati > Cyanobacteriota > Cyanophyceae > Nostocales > Nodulariaceae > Nodularia > Nodularia harveyana. The sequence goes on from NZ_JAYGHG010000001.1 coordinate 170,167, forward strand.
CTAGCAGAATTTAAACCCATAGCCCAAGTTTCCCCAGACACCATTGAGTTACCAATACAACCAGAAACTCATGGCGGCTTTGCCGTGCGCCTGGGTGATTTGATGCAAGATATGGAACGGGTGGTTTTGGCTAATATTTATCTGGGACAATTACCAGAAGGTAAACAGGTCATCGGACATTTGCAAATTCGCTACGATGATCCCTCTGGGAATCAACAGAACTTAGTTTCGCCAATGGTTCCAGTATATGCAGATATCGTCAGAGATTATCAACCAGCACCTAATTCCTTAGTGCAGCAGTCTACATTGACCTTAGCTAAATATCGACAAACTCAGTTAGCAGAAACAAAACTGCAACAGGGCGATCGCACCGGTGCGGCTACAATGTTACAAACTGCTGCTAACACCGCCCTCCAAATCGGGGATCAAGCCGCAGCCACAGTCTTACAAACCTCCGCCACTCGTCTGCAAGCCGGGGAAGAACTTTCGGAAGCCGACCTGAAAAAAACTCGCATGGTATCCAAGACAGTGTTGCAATAAATGCAGATTGAAAACCTTGATTTTGGTTAGTCCGCGCAAGCGGACTTTGTTTGTATAGCCAGCGTTTACAATGCTATTTTTTCCTAGCCTTCCAAGTCCCGCCATACATATAAAACGGGTTATTTTCACTCACACCCGCCCAACATTGACGACAAACAAAAATCCAGTTACCTGCTTGTTCCCACTTCACCCTAAACAAAATCGGTGCAGATTGACTACACCGATCGCAAATTTTAACTCGATTTTTCACTGACATTTACTTTCACGCCAATGCTGAAGCTTGGGGTTTAGCAAAAATCATCCGTCCGGCGGTGGTTTGCAAAGCACTTGTCACCACTACCCGCACCTCGCCACCGACATAATTACTACCTTCTTCCACCACAACCATTGTTCCATCATCGAGGTAGCCTACCCCTTGACTGGGTTCTTTGCCTTCCTTGAGAATTTTCAGGTCAAGATTATCACCAGGCAAGTAAGTAGAACGCACAGCATTCACTAAGTCATTAACGTTTAAAACAGGGACTTTCTGCACACTGGCGACTTTAGACAAGTTATAATCATTCGTCAGTAGTGTCCCGTTAATTTCCTGGGCAAAGCGGACTAATTTGGCATCCACTGTGGCTGTATCTTCGTAGTCAACGGGGTTAATTAAAATCCGGTCTGGGTAATCTTGCTTAATACGGTTGAGAATCTCTAAACCCCGCCTTCCCCTGACCCGCTTTTGGTCTTTACTCGCATCGGCGACTTGTTGCAATTCCTGCAAGACAAACTGTGGGACTAAAATTTGTCCTTCTAGAAATCCGGTTTCTAGTAGGGATTCAATGCGACCGTCAATAATGCAACTGGTGTCTAAAACTTTAGTATGAGCAGGTTTTAGCATCCCTTCTACCACCATTGTCTCTACGTTGTTGGGATTAATAAATCGTAATAAACCCCGCCCGTGGGTATCTGCTAAATTCATCCCCGTCACAGACAATATAATACTGCCGACAACTGCCACCAGTGGCTTAATAAAGCCAAAATCCGGCGGAATAGGCAGTAAAAATAAGGGGGCTAGCATTAAGTTAGCTAACAATAACCCAATTACCAAGCCAATGGCACGAGTCAAAATCATTTCTAGGGGCATTTCTCGGACTTGTGACTCTAAGCGCCGATAGGACGTTTGGAAAGTCAAGCCGACTGCGCCGCCGATAATAGAGGCAAATACAGCCACAACTAAGCGTAAAGCTTCTAAGTTGGTCACCCCATCTAGGGAACCACCGGGTAGTAGTTCAATGCTATAGAACCCTATTCCCGCAGCAGCGAGGATGAATGAGATAATGATAATGGCATCAAGCATAGTTTTGTAGTTTTCCTGCGATTATGTGACCCTATAAAGTCAAGTATTTTTCATCGGTAAGAGAGATTGATCAATATTGACTTACACTAGGCGTTGCAGCAGGGAATATCTGCAAATATTATAACTAAAGTGATTTCTCTTAATATTTTTCATGATTTTGTGATCAAACGTTAAAAATTTGGAAAAAATTACTTATTTTAGCTGTTTTTAATCTTTAGTTGAGTTCTGAAATTCTGGCTCATAATGAATCACCAAGTTAATAGTTTTGGAATTGCTAGTTCTGCTTATATACACATTCCTTTTTGTCGCCGGCGGTGTTTTTATTGTGATTTTCCAGTTTCTGTGGTGGGCGATCGCGCGCGGGGTGAAACATCTGGTACAATTTCTCAATATGTTGAGGTACTCTGTGAAGAAATTGCTATGATGGCGGTCACTGGTGAACCTCTGAAAACGATTTTTTTTGGTGGTGGTACTCCTTCTTTACTATCTATAGAACAATTACAACGGATATTAGCAACGGTAGAAAAACGTTTTGGTGTCGCTGCTGGTGCAGAGATTTCTATGGAGGTAGACCCAGGAACCTTTGATTTAGCACATATATCGGGCTATTGTAGCGTGGGCGTGAATCGGGTTAGTTTGGGTGTACAGGCGTTTCAAGGGGAATTATTGCAGCTTGCGGGGCGATCGCATACTGTTGAAGATATTCTCACATCTGTGGACTTAATTCACCAAGTAGGAATAGCCGAATTTAGCTTAGACCTGATCTCAGGTTTGCCGCATCAGTCTTTGGAACAATGGCAAGATTCTTTAAAACAAGCAGTCAGCCTGATGCCTACTCACATCTCCATCTATGACCTTACCATAGAAGTCGGTACAGCTTTCGGTCGTTACTACAAACCAGGAGACAAGCCATTACCCACCGATGAAACCACGGTGAAAATGTACAAAATGGCGCAGCAAGTTTTGACCAGTGGGAGTTATGAACATTACGAAATTTCTAATTATGCTCTTCCTGGTCATCAATGTCAGCATAATCGCGTGTATTGGGAAAACCGCCCTTATTATGCTTTTGGGATGGGTGCGGCCAGTTATATCGAGGGGAAACGCTTTACTCGTCCGCGCAAAACTCAGGAGTATTACCAGTGGGTGAAAGCTGGGGCTGTAATTGATTGCGAAGTCACACCACCAGAAGAGGTATTATTAGAAACTTTAATGTTGGGCTTGCGTTTAGCTGAGGGTGTGAGTGTGGAGATGTTGTCCCAGAAGTTTGGGGAAGAAAAGTTAAAAGAAATTCACCAATGTTTACAACCTTATTTAGCAAAGGGTTGGGTGGAAGTGGTTGGGGGAAGGTTGCGTTTATCTGATCCCCAAGGCTTTTTGTTTTCTAATGTGGTCTTAGCTGATTTGTTTAAAAAGTTGGAATGAAACCCACAAAAAACCCAATCAGTAGTAGGGTGTGTTAGCGACAGCGTAACGCACCAAAAACATTTAATTAAAAAACCGGATAAATTGACAAAAGCGTAACGCACCGAAAACATTTACCAAAATTACACCACCAAATGGGTACACTAACCTGATAAATTGACCACAGCGTAACGCACCGAAAACATTTACCAAAATTACACCACCAAATGGGTACACTAACCTTGTCATCTACATTAATAAAATTCTTTGCCTAATTATAGAAGACTCATAATTCCAGGCGGGACTTACTTTTTCACCCAAGTTACCTATCAACGTCGCCCCTGGTTATGTAGCAATATTGCACGTCCTACATTGCGTAAAGCAATTAATGATGTCCGTCAAAAATATCCGTTTTCAATTGATGCGCTAATTTTATTACCAAATCATCTTCATTGTATTTGGACTTTACCAGATGGCAATACTAACTATACAACTCGTTGGCGACTCATCAAAACATTTGTTACCAAACACTGTAGCGAAAAATTGGCACTTGAAGCACAACTAACCGATTCACGCCAGAAACGCATGGAAAGTAACTTATGGCAGCGTCGGTTTTGGAAACACGCTATTCGAGATGAAGCTGATTTTGCTACCCATTGTGATTACATACATTACAATCCGGTGAAACACGGTTTTTGTCAAGCACCAAATCAATGGGAATTTTCCAGTTTTCACCGATTTGTTGCACAAGGAATTTATCCAGAAGATTGGGGTAGTGAAATCGCACCAAATATACCTAATAATGTGGGCTTTGAATAAATATCTAGTAGGGTCTATTAAGTGAGTAGTGAGTAGGGTGTGTTAGGACGATAGTCCGTAACGCACCTCTTAAATGTGCTATGTAGAGTAAGCAGAATAACTCTATTTTTATTGTGCTACGTGGTGCGTTACGCTTACCAAATAAGGCGGTGCGTTACGCTGTCGCTAACACACCCTACTGGCTCTTACATTAATGATTACAGTTCTTGGAAATTATCTAATTGTTAGTTATAGCAGGGAACAGGCTCGAAACTCTTTAATTGTGAGGGCTTCATTATCTGTTTCTGTCCTAACCACCTTGGCGGTTGCTATAAAAAAACTTGAGTCACAATAGCCATAAGATTTATGACTTTCGGAAACCCAAACCAATAAATGCAGCTAAAACTCCAAAACCAGCGACAACTTTTGCCGCAGTCTTGAGATGTTTTCCAAGTTTTTCCACGTCCTTTCTCTCTTGAAGAGCCTTAAGCAAGTAAAATTACTCCTCATCACTAAGAGTAGTAATATATCCCTCAGAAATCATGTCAATAGGAATAGATTTGAAAAAACTAACACGTTCTTTTTGATGCCTTTTGAGATTATCTAGTTCCTTGATAGTCTCGCTCAATTTTCTGCTTTAGTCCTTCTAATCTCCTAGCAACTTGTTGCATCTTCTCAGAATCAAAAATATTGTGAGGATTATTGGCTTTAATTTCTTGAATAGATGATTAATTTTTTATAATAATAGTGCCGAACCTAGAAAACTTCTGATTCTGGTAAAAAATCAGGTGATAAAATTTCTGTCAACTTATAAGGACAAGTTTCTGGAAATACAGATAAACCTGTTTCTCTTTCAGCGCTAATGGTCGATAAAGGATAAACTTTATCTATAAATTCATTCAGATGAGATTGCAGACTAGGATTTTCTTGCAGGAGTTCTTGTAAACGCAGACGTTGTTCTTTAATAGTTAATTCCCAACTACGAGAACGGAGATTAGGCTGAAATTGCCATTTCAGTAAGTGCATAATTAATATTTCTAATCTACTTGTTAATTGTCTTTTTTCAGAACGTCCCATATCTTCGATTTCTTCAGCAATTTTTAGCCAATCTAATTCATTTATTTGTCTAGTTCTTAATAAATGTGCTTGCTGTTGTGTCCAAGCATAAAAATCATGGTCATGGGCTGTATTCATATTTTTCTAAAAGATTTTATGGGGGTTACTTGTTCAGCATAATTATAGGTTAGGTGGAGTAAAGAAACCCAAAATTTGAAAGTTTTTTTTGTTGGGTTTCACTTGGTTTAAACCAACCTATATACCTAAAAACCTAAGTCTGCTTTCGCTATTTCCGCAGCTGCGAAGAGTTCTGCATCTGGTTTTTCTTCCCAAGCGGGGTCGCCGATTTCTGCATAGAAGGTTGCGTCATAAGGACGGGTTTTCACAACTACCGGCATGGGGACAGCATGACCTAAAATTAAGGCTTGTTGCTTAGAATCTAGTTTGGCTAAGACTGACCGCAAACCACCAGCACCAGATACACCTGTAAAGATGGCATCTATATCTTTATCATCATTGAGTAGGGCGGTGATGCGTGTGCCAATCTGTGACATAACTTCATTATCAATCCCGGATGGGCGTTGGTCTACTACTAATAAAGTTACGAAATATTTCCGCAGCTCACGGGCGATGGTTCCGAAAATGGTACTCTGGACAATGGCGGGGTCTAGGAAACGATGCGCCTCTTCTATGGTAATCATTAATGGTGTGGGGCGATCGCATGGATTTTTACTTTGTAGAAATTTATCGGCTTTCTCGACATAATGTCCATGAATACGTCTAGTAATCATGTTGGTTACTAACATATAAGAAAGCATATTGGCTTGGGAACCAAATTCGATAACTACGTTTTTCCCAGCTTCTAAAGATTGGACAATTTTACTAATATAATTCTGGGGACAAACACCCCGCATATACTTTAAACTATCCAGGCGCATGAGTTTACGCTGTAAGGAAGTTATGGAACCGGGATGACCTGGTTTTTCTTCACAAAAAAGTTTGATATCTTCCCCTGTCATATTAAACAATTGGGGAATCCAAGATTTACCCAACTCATTACAGAGAATACTGGCGTTATCTAAAGCAGCGTCGGATAGTCCTAATTCTCGACTACATAACTTGATGTCTTCGACTTGAATTTGTTCATAACTAAGATACAATTCTTGTGCATCACGCACACCCCGACGTTTTGTTGATGTGGGGTCAAGGGTGTAGACTTCGACTTTACCGGGAAAGAGTTGCTTTAAGCCTTTAACGGTGTTAACATTTTTACCTTCGGCTACTGCTTCCCAGCCATACTCGGAATGCATATCAAAAATTAAATTTACCGCCGCATTTTTGCGAATTACTCCCGCTAAAAGTAACCGGGTGAGAAAGGATTTCCCTGTCCCAGATTTGCCAAACACGCCGTTACTCCGTTCGACGAAGCGGTTTAAATCAATACAAATCGGCACATCCATATCTAAGGGTTTACCGATAGAAAAGTTTCGCCTGTGGGGGTCATCTTCCCAGCCAAATACGCGGCGAAAATCCTCAACACTTGCGTCATAAACTTGACTAAAGTGACTGGGAATGGTTTTCACTGGTTGTAATTCCATCGTGGTGCTGGTTTGGGGCTGAAATGATGCTAAACCATTGGACGATGGGAGAACAGTATGAGGTGTTTTACCATTAGAAGAGAAAGTTTCTTCTGATTCCGGTGTGAACATTAACATGGGTGCGAGGTTGATAGTACCGTAAGTACCACTACCTGCTAAAACTTCTCTTAAAAAAGTATCCTCCCAACCTGGGGGATTAGCAATGATGCGATCGTTTGCTGTTCCTAGTGCTACATCTGTCAGCATACAGAAAAAGCGCGATCGCATTCCATGCACAACTAAAAATTTACCTACCCGCATATCTTCTACAGAAATGTCTGGGTGTAGTCGTACTTCTAATCCCCCTGTTAGAGAACCTTCTGTTACTGAACCTAATGGTTGTGAGGAGTTCATATCTTAAGTGCGGAGAACTTGATCATGGGTCTCTATGCGATTAACAAACCACAGAGGCACAGAGAACACAGAGCAGTTAGGAAGAGAGAAGTGTTTAAGGTTCTCTCAGGCTATCATCCCATGATCTAATCGATTTGAATAGCTGTCGGTGCTGATCCGGTTGTGGGTAAGTTAATTAATGGTTTACGGAATTGAGCATATAGGCGATCGCGCCAGCTAAAAAATAGTTCATAATCAGGATTATCCGCTAATCCGGGGACACCTTTACCTAAGAGACTGGCTGGTAAATCTAGATAGGCGATTTGGGGGAATTTCAGCACGATTGATAAACTGGCTACGGTTAAATCCGCTAAGGTTGGTTCATCACCAGTTAAATAGGGACTCTCCGCTAATATTAATGTTAACGCTTCTAGGTCTTGTTTCAAGTCGGCGATCGCTGATTTAATCACCTCTGGGCTATAACCCACACCAAAACCTAAAACCGTCAACACATCACTGGGAACTCCAGCCACCAGAGTTTTGAATATATCCGGTGTAGAATTAGGTAACAAAGACTGGCGAAAACTTTGGTCTTGACTAATGGCAGAAAACAGAGCCTTCCTACCCTTCACACCAATAGACTCATCCGCCCATTCTTCCATCAATAAGGTTAAACCCCGTTTATGGGAATCTTGAGGAATCAGTGGACGTTCCGGATATTCTAAATCCAAATACTTAGCGATTTCCGTAGAATCAACAATATATTTACTCCCGTCTTTTAAAACTGGCACTTGTTTTTGACCAGTCAACCGGAATAAATCTAATTGTCCTACCCCTGGTGTAACCTCTATTTTCCGGTAATCTAGACCTTTGTAATCTAGAATCAACCGCACCTTCTCTGAGTAGTGAGATAATTCCCATTGGTATAATTCTAACATAATCTCTACTTTTAACAAACTAATTCCACAATGCTCTCATTGTATCTTCAGTTCAAGTAATTTTCCTGAGAAATTCCAAATTTTCGAGACAAAAATATCGTTAAAATAGACACTTTATGAGCTAACACTCAAAAATTCCGTGATTTTTCTCCCCAGTTATTTGTTGAATAATAAAAATATCAAATCACCCAACTGAATAGATAAATATACTCAATTCACCTAATTTTCCCATTCAGCCACTCAAAAGCATGAATAGTAATCCTGTTCACCAACCATCTTCAAAGGGGGATTACAATATTTGGGATAACAAAGTGTTATAAATCTTTATGTGACCCGCATAAACTCCAAAACAAACAAAATTTATGAAGGCAGACTATAGCAAAGTGTTCAACAAGTTAGCAGCCCTAGTAGGATTAGCGAGCGTCAGCCTCCTGATTACTTTACCATCTGAAGCCAATCAACCAAACAATCAATTATTAGCCCAGACTGGTAGTGGAGTCCTCAATCCTCGCCCCAGTATTTTCAATGAATTCCCCTACAACCGTAATCGTCCGACTACACCAGGTGGAACAGTCACACCTCCCGCCCCAGATACAACCCCAACTCAAGACCAGACCTTGTTAGGATTAGCAGAGTCTAGTCCTAACTTTAAAACCTTAACCGCCGCCCTCAAAGCCGCCGGATTAACAGACGCTTTAGCAGGTGAAACTAACTTAACAGTTTTCGCCCCCACAGATGCTGCATTTGCTAAGTTACCGCAAGATGCTGTGAGAGACTTACTCAAGCCAGAGAATAAAGAAATTTTGCTCAAGCTATTAACATACCATGTCGTCGGTGGTAAAGTTCTATCCACTGACTTGTCATCTGGTGAAGTACAAAGCCTGGAAGGTGGAGCAATCAGCGTTAAAGTTAGTCCAAATGGTGTAATGGTAAATGATGCCAACGTCGTTCAGGCAGATATTGAAGCTAGTAATGGTGTCATACACGCAATTGATCAGGTGATTTTGCCTCCTGACTTGTAGATTTTGCGCAGAGATAAAATTATTACCATAATTTGAGTTCATACAATCCCGTTCAGTTGTTCATACTGGTCGGGATTTTTTTCATTGCCCGATAAATATGATATAGCAATCGCCAAGGAGGTTAGGACAAAACAGATAATGAAATCCTTGCAATTAGAGAGTTTCTAGCCTCTTCCCTATGATGCACTAAGCTTGCTATACATCTAAAATATCTACCTAAAGGAGAGTAGACTTAGAAACATAAATATACATTAGCTTAACATAACTTTTTATAACAGTTTTTTTGACTTTCCCCTGATAACTGAAATTATGTGTCACAATCAGGGTTGAGAATTAATTCGGCGACAGCGTTTGTTTTTAGTATTGACAGGCTTTTTCCTTGTGGTATTTACAGACTTTTCTCCGAAATCTAAATCTCTACATCTTTGTGATTTTGGAGACAATAAATGTCAATTTACATAGGCAATCTTTCTTACGAAGTGACCCAAGAGGGTTTATCTGGTGTGTTTGCAGAATACGGCTCTGTGAAACGTGTGCAAATACCAACTGACCGTGAGACAGGTCGTGTTCGTGGCTTTGCTTTCGTAGAAATGGGTTCAGACGCTGAAGAAGAAGCAGCTATTGCGGCCTTAGATGGTGCGGAATGGATGGGACGTGACCTGAAAGTTAACAAAGCTAAACCCAAAGAAGATAGAGGTGGTTCCTTTGGTGGTGGTGGTAACCGGGGAGGATACGGTGGTGGTGGCGGTGGTGGACGTAACCGCTACTAAGAAGCAGGGGTGCAGGGGGGAAAGATTGTTAAATACCCAGTACCTAGTACCTAGTACCCAGTACCCAGTACCTAATATCTCCTAAAATTTTAGCTCCGAACAAGGCCGAGGCCCTGTCCGGAGCTTTTTCAGTTAATATTCTGATTGAAATTGGCAGAACCTAGATTATAGGATACCCCAGAAGTGGAGAAAACCTTGACCGGAGAACACTTCCAAAAGAATAGCGGAGATAAAGCCAATCATGGCAAAACGACCGTTCCAGTTTTCGCTTTGAGGAGTGAATCCCCAACGTAAAGCGTTAGGGTCGTTGGAAGTTGCAGTTTTAGTATCTGGCATAATTAGTATTCCTAGTTTTTATTTAGCAAAAATTGCGGTTGTATGTAAACTAATGTAACAGATGTTTACGAAAATGCAATACAAAACTCCCTCCTCAATTGAGGTAATTACCGTATACGGTCGCAACTTTCACCCACTATCGGCGGGTATAACGATGTTTCACCCCTATGGGGAAATATTCTGCATCACCCATTGGGGCTAATGTGACTTGTGGGGTTTGATATTCTGGGGGGACATAGTTAGCAAACTCGCTGTTGAGGCGCAACAGTTGGGAAAGAATAGAGGATGCGATCGCCTGTCGCTGGTCTTCACTACCTTCTACCCCTGGGGCTAACTCCACCACTACAGATAATAATCGGTTTTTATCGGCATCTTCTTTTACCTGCAAGACAAACTTTCCTGTCACCCAGGGAGTAATTTCGCCTTGTTCTAATCCGACAGTGACATTTTCGGGATAAATATTTGCACCAAAGTAGGAAACTGTAAAGTTAGAGCGTCCGAAAATATAGACAAAAGGTAAGGGATGTATTCCTCTAGGTAAATCCTGAGTCTGAGAGGTCAAATCTGCTATAGGGTCAAATCCCCACTCTGCTAAGAACTGGAGCATGGCATTGTAACTAATTATGCCCCCAGTATCCATAATGTTATAGCGAATTAAGGGGATGCCATTATCTCCAGAAAAGAGTAATTTATTATCCTGGACTTCAAAAAAACGACTGGTGGGGTCGTACTGCACCAATGTGGGTAAACGAGATTCGCCAAATAATGCTTTAGCGGCTTCTGGATGTGCTGCGAGGAAACGACGAATGCATATACTCAAGGGTGTTTCGTTACCCAATACACCTGCGTCCGCAGTCCCGTAAAGTGAAGCAAAGTTGTAGCAGGGATTTTCCGCCCCTACTCTCTCACCCACTAAACTCCGCCATTCTTCGCTGAAGACTTCTCCCGCCATGACTAATTTAATCTGATATTGCTGCCACTCCACACCCTGAGCAATGCCAGTATCAATGACATCTTTGAGAAATGGCGGATAACCGAGTAATACTACTTGATCAAAATCTGCGCCGATTTCCTGTACTATACGTAATATTTCGGTTTTATTATTGCCGGGGGTAATTACGGTGAGGGGATAGCCTTTACTGGCAAGATAGCGACAGCAATTGGTGGTAAACATTCCACCTACCCAAGTACCTAATGAGAAACAAATTACAGAGAGTGTGCGTCTAGTATCTGTATAGAAACTATCATGAAAAATCTGTTCAAATCGTGTAGCAATTTGTAGTTCATCGGTGAAGAAACGCGGCCAAAATGTGGGTTTACCTGTGGAACCAGAGGAGGCTGCGATCATGTCGCAGGTTTCTAATTTTCCATAGCGGCACAATTGGGCTAAAGGATGACGGGATATATAATTTTCTTTGTTAATTACAGGTAGTTTCTCGAAATCTGCCAATGTTTGGATAGCTGTGGGATCAATTTCTTGTGCTGCTAAAAAAGCTTTGTAAGCAGGTACGTTGCTGGCTACGTCGTAAAATAAGTTTAAGGCTGTTGATTGGCTGGAAATATGCAGATGTTGTTGTAGTAAGGTGTCTAGGGGCGTAGAGATAAAGTCTTCAAATCCTTTAATGGCTCGCGTTTTTGGTGATTTGCTGTTCATGAAGTTGAGGCTGATGTGTGGGGCCTATTTTAGCCATTATCTGATTTATGGAAATTTTTGCTGAGACAAGTTGGGGGATGATTACCGTAACTGCAACTGCAACACTTGTAGTAACTTAATAAAACCTTAGTTGAGCCTCTTGAATGATGCAGTTATATTGCAGTAAACAACACGGAAACGACGGTAGCAACTGTTTTTGTATCCATTGTGGTGAGCCGTTACCTCTGGCTGCTGGACAACTTGTCAATCATCGTTATGGGATTATCCGACAATTAGGTCAAGGCGGTTTTGGGCGGACTTATTTGGCGGAAGATCATCAAAAATCTCATCAACGCTGTGTGCTAAAGGAATTTGCACCCCAGGTACAAGCACCGGAGGATTTACAAAAGGCTAGGGAGTTATTTGACCGAGAAGCGAGTGTGCTTCAGTCTCTCCAACATCCGCAAATTCCCCGTTTTCATGCTTCGCTACAGGTGAAAATCGGGAGGAAGGATTTTTTCTTTTTGGTGCAGGATTATATAGATGGTATTAATTATGAGGAATTGTTAGAGCAACGCCAAGGTGAAGGTGGAGTTTTTAGCGAAGAGGAAGTTATCAAGTTATTGCAGGAAATTTTACCTGTTTTATCCTATATCCACTCACGAGATGTAGTTCATCGTGATATTTCTCCTGATAATTTGATTTGGCGGCGTTCTGATAATTTACCGGTATTGATTGATTTTGGGGGTGTGAAACAGTTACCGGCGGAGAAAGGTTTTTGGTTTACTCAGTTGGATGTGAATAATACGTTGTTGGGTAAAAAGGGCTATGCGCCAGAGGAGCAACTGAGACAGGGTAAAGTATTTTTTAATAGCGATTTATATTCTTTGGCGGTTACTGTTTTAGTGTTGCTGACGGGTAAGGAACCACAAAAGCTGTATGACAGTTATGAGGGGATTTGGTCTTGGGGTAGGGAAATTAAGGTCGGTAGGAAATTAGAGTCTGTGTTAAAAAAGATGCTGGCTTATAAACCGAGCGATCGCTATGAAAAGGCTGAAGATGTACTCGCAGATTTATCTATGGCTACAATTCCCAAAACCCAGCATCCTTATGTAACTAAGCTGAAAACGATGGTGGTGGCTCCGGGAAAAAAACAAGCCTCTACTATTGTCAGTAAATTACACAGTCAAACTCAATTAATTAATCAAAAGATTACCATCCCAGTGTGGTTGCGCCCCTTTGCTGTGAGTGTGGGGGGAACAACTTTAGTGGTTTTAATTGGCGCTGGGACTTGGGCTGTGGTAAATTCTATCGTTCGTAGCGTTACTTCTATCAGCATTCCCACAATTTCCTTCCCAGAGATTCCCAGTTTCCCCAATCCTCTGGGTGATAGAGGTTCTGAGAATATTACCCAAATTTTACGCCGTCACCAACAGCTAGAAATACCAACAGGTTTTTTTATCCCGTTTGTAGATAATTTATTTCACGCTGAGAAACCAGAACTGAACGGACGCATTTTGACTGCTGGGGCTGAGGATGCAGGATTAAGGGGTGAATGGGCGGGAATTGCGGGGGATTTATTGGATCAAATTGAAAAGGCTAATCTGAGTAAAGCAGCTCGTCAAAAATTAGGGAATTATGGTTCAGAGAATGAGAAAATTTGGAGAGAACAAGCGAGGAGGGGAGAGTGGGGAAACTATACTATCGATCAACTTAACAGGGATACGAACGAAAAATTTGATCGGTTGTTTCCAGGACAAGACCGTGGGAAACTGAATCAGCAAACTTTCGGTCAACTTTGGTATGCGATCGCAGCTGATCAAGTGGCTCAGGTAAAAATCAAATAACCAATAACCTATGACTTATGTATATAAATAATAGTATTCAACCGGGTTTAACTTTAGGCGATCGCTATGTAATTATCCGTCAAATTGGTCAAGGCGGTTTTGGACGGACTTATTTGGCTGAAGATACTAACCGTTTTCGGGAACTTTGTGTTTTAAAAGAGTTCTCCCCCCAAGTCCAAACCGAGTATATTGTCCAAAAAGCCGAAGAATTATTTGAGCGAGAAGCCAGTGTTCTCTACAAGCTGCAACATCCCCAAATTCCTCGGTTTCGGGAACTACTACGGATGAAATTAGAAGGTAAACAATACCTGTTTTTAGTGCAGGATTATGTGGAAGGTAAAACTTATAATTCTTTATTAGAGGCGCGGAAACAGCAAGGTTTAAGATTTACAGAACCTGAAATTAGACAATTGTTACTACAACTTTTACCCGTGTTGGAATATATCCACTCAATGGGGGTAATTCATCGGGATATCTCGCCAGATAATTTAATTCTGCGGAGTAGTGACAAATTACCAGTATTAATTGATTTTGGCGGTGTGAAACAAGTAGCAGCCACGGTAGCCTCACAATATTACCAGCAACCAGAAGAATCGGAATCCCGTCCATCGCCGACGCTGCTAGGAAAAATCGGCTTTGCACCTCCAGAACAAATGCAAACGGGTTTGGTGTCTACTCACAGTGACTTGTATTCCTTGGCTGTGACGATGCTGGTTTTATTGACAGGAAAACAGCCGCAACAACTAATTGATAATTATTATCTCACTTGGCAATGGCGACAGGAAGTGACTTTAAATCAGGATTTGGGACAGATATTAGATAAAATGCTATCTCCCAGACCAGGCGATCGCTATCATTCAGCCGCTCACGTTTTAGCAGCCCTGAAGCCCTCAGCACCCAGCCATCCACCCACCCAATATCCCCCCATAGCCCCACCGACTACATCCGCCACAGTAGCGGTTTCTCCACCGTCTCCACCCCGTTCCTCTGCCCCATCCCCCTCTTATCCTCCATCTCCGGAACCATCATCCTGGTTGACACCGATCACAGGACTGATAGCACTAATGTTAATTGTCGGTACAACTGGCGGAATTTGGTGGGGATTCAGTACTAGCGATCGCCCAGAAACACCCACAGAAGACTTAAATCAATTTTCTCCAGAGGAACAACAGCGCAAACGCAGATTAGATGCGCGTCGTGAGCAACTGGATATTGACTTGAAATTTTACGTTAATTTAGTCAATCAATTTTTTTGGAACAATAACCCCAACGTACAGGGACGCATTCTCAACGATAAACCCGAAGATGAGAGTTTACGAGCAGAATGGGATAACATAGCCTCCGAAATCTTAGAAAAACTGGCTCCATTAAGTAGTAGGGCGCGACGACAACTAGGAACCTATGGAGCAGCAGAACGGGAACGTTGGCGAGTAGAAGCTAACAAAACTAATGTTAGTAGTACATCTTTATATGATTTAGGTGACGCTGCTTTTTTCCACCAATTTCCCCAACAGCGAGGCCAAGATTTTATTAGTCAACCCATTGGACAAGTTTGGCACGGGTTTGTCAGCGATAAACTCAATGCTATTCTCTCTAAAACTGCTTTTGAAAGAATCCAATTTGATTCAGGCGCTACCAGCAAAACAATCAGAGGGAATCTACAACCTGCTGTTCACCCAGCTGGGGGTAAAGTTTTTATTGCTAGTCTGACTCAGAATCAATTACTAGAAGTGAAGTTAGAAGCAAGTTCTCAAATTTTGTTTTCGGTTTATTCTCCTTCTGGTAAGGTCAAATTTTTAGAAGATTCCACAAAACGGAATTTATCCGCTAAATTACCAGAATCCGGACTTTATGAGTTTGTGATTACTTCCACAGTCTCAGAACCACTCAGTTATCAATTGAATATTACGGCGGAAAATCCCACACCGGAACCAACACCGGAACCAACACCGGAACCAACACCGGAACCAACGCCAGAACCAACACCGGAACCAACACCTACACCAACACCTACACCCACGCCTACACCTACACCCACACCGACAGAAAACCCGACACCGACACCCACACCGACAGAAAACCCGACACCTCCTGAAACTGAGTCCAACTAAAATTCATGAGTCGATTATCTAGAGAAGTGAAAAATGATCATCAACCCTGAAAATGTCCCCAGTCGGACAACTTCAAATTATCCCGATAAATTTAAATCTGTGGTGTTCGGGAGAGCAAAACAGGTGTTAGGAAATGCGGCAGGATTAAAAAATTTTGGTGTGAATTTAGTAACACTTGCACCGGGAAGTTGTTCTGCTCTCCGACATTGGCACACCCGACAAGATGAGTTTGTTTACATCATAGAAGGTGAAGTGACTCTAGTTACTAACACGGGAGCGGAAACCCTCACACCGGGAATGATGGCAGGTTTTTCAGCAGGTGAGAAAGATGGACACCAATTAGTAAATCGCTCCAATGTAGAGGTAGTTTATTTAGAAATAGGCGATCGCAGTCCCGGTGATGTAGGTTACTACCCAGACCATGACCTAATTGCTAAACGTGGTGCTGATGGAAATACAATATTCACACAGCAAGACGGTACTTTATATGAATAGTATTTTTGGACTATCACGACATTTATACACCCCAGTATTCAGCACGGCATGAGACGCGTTTTAACGCAAATATATCTATATCAAAAAAGTTATTGACATCAGCTAATTAAATATGTATCTTCAAAGTATATACGTCAAGCAAAGTTGTTAAGAGTATTTCACTCCGAAAATCTCAAGTTTGGCGTGTGGATCTCTAACAAAATATTTGGAGATATCTATGACGAAAGTTGTTGCTAAATGGGGAAACAGTTTAGCTATTCGAATTCCCAGATCGGTCGCTGAACAAGCGCAAGTAACCGAAGGAACAAGTATAGATTTTACCGTTGAAGGTAGCAGTATTGTGATTACACCACAAAAAAGGAAAAAATATACGCTGGATGAGTTGCTAGAAGGTATGAAACCTGAAAATTTTCATCCTGAAATCGAAACTGGAAACATTGTAGGGAATGAAGATTGGTAGTTAATTCGTACTTTCCCGACAGAGGTCATATTGTCAAATTAGAATTTGGAAACCCGCAGCAATTTACGGCCGATTCAATTAAGCGTGCATTTACCCTGCAAGCGTCAGGAATGTCATTTGATGATATTGCTAGGACATTAAATAATGAATTGCAACAACAAGGGCGTGAGCAAACAGGCTACCGTCCTGTTCTTGTGCTATCTCCAATTAAATATAATCGCATGGCTTCTTTAGTTCTAGCGTGTCCCATAACTAGCACGTCAAAAGGGCTTAGTTTTGAAGTTCCGCTTATTGAGGGAATGCAAACAAAAGGAGTTGTGTTGGCTGACCAAATTAAAACACTAGATTGGAGAGCTAGAAAGGTAAAATTTGTTGAAAGTGTTACACCAGATTTAATAGAAGAAGTACAAGCGAAGCTCGAAACATTAATTTTATAAAACAAAGCTAACAGTGATTAGCTATTAAAATTTTCGTCTAATCACTGATCACTGTTAACTGTTAACTGCTTAAGCTTCGTCTAAAGCCGCAATTCCAGGCAATACCTTACCTTCTAGCAACTCTAAACTAGCGCCGCCTCCTGTGGAGATGTGGCTCATTTGGTCAGCTAAACCGACTTTTTCCACAGCCGCTACAGAGTCACCACCACCAATGATTGTGGTTGTACCAGTTTTACCAATTTCCGCGAGGGTATGGGCGATCGCCTCAGTACCAGCAGCAAATTTATCAAACTCAAACACACCCATTGGTCCGTTCCAAATCACTGTCTTGCAGTCAGCCAAAGCCTCTTGGAAAACTTTGATTGAGTCGGGTCCAATATCCAAACCCATACCATCAGCCGGAATATTTTCAATGCTGACAGTTGTAGCATTGGCATCAGGGGCGAACTTATCAGCCGAAACGATATCTGTGGGTAGCAATAAAGCCACACCCCGTTCTTTGGCTTTAGCTTCCAAAGTCTTAGCTAGTTCTAGTTTGTCTTCTTCCACTAAAGACTTACCCACACTCAATCCACGCGCTTTGTAGAAGGTGAAAATCATCCCACCGCCAATGATCAACTTGTCGCACTTCTCTAGCAGAGTTTCAATTACACCAATTTTGCTGGAAACTTTAGAACCACCAATAATGGCCGCCAAAGGACGTTGAGGACTTTCGATGGCGCTTTGCAAGTATTGCAATTCCTTCTCGATCAAATATCCACCCACAGAAGGACTCAAATAGTGAGTTACACCTTCGGTAGAAGCATGGGCGCGGTGTGCAGTTCCAAAAGCATCATTTACATAAAAATCGGCATTTGATGCCAGTTTTTTCGCAAATTCTGGGTCATTTTTCTCTTCTTCTTTATAAAAGCGGACATTTTCTAACAGAAGAACTTGACCATTTTGTAAAGCACTAACTTGGCTAGCAACTGCATCACCAATACAGTCATCTGTTTTCACAACTTTTTGACCGAGTAATTCCGAGAGACGTTCAGCCACTGGGGTTAAACGTAACTTCTCATCCACACCCTTGGGACGACCAAAGTGACTCACTAAAATCACCTTAGCTCCCTTATCCATCAAATCTTTGATGGTGGGTAGTGCAGCGCGAATGCGAGTATCGTCTGTGATTTTACCTTTGTCATCCACAGGGACGTTAAAATCGACTCTGACTAAGGCGCGTTTACCGGAGATTTCAGCAGCAGATAAATTTGCTAAAGTTTTTTTGGACATAGATAGACTCTCCTGATGGCCTTTTTGTTATTGTTTTGAAAGTAGAACCATCAAGATTTTACCGGAGTCAGGGGTGCTAGGTGAGAGAGATGTTTAAAACAGTACTATTTCCAATTGATCAAAGTCGGGAAGCGCGGGAAGCTGTGGACGTAGTGACAAACGTTGTGCAGAAGCATGATAGTCGCTTGGTGCTGCTGTCTGTGGTGGAAACATCCCCCGCAGATACGTCTAGTCCAGACCCAATGATGTCCGCAGAAGCGGTGGCTAAGTTGCTGGAAAATGCCCAATCTTTTTTTTCTGGGCAAGGAATTACATCTGAGATTATCGAAAGGGAGGGTAAAGCAGCTTTTACTATCTGTGATGTGGCAGATGAAGTTGGGGCAGATTTAATTATTATGGGGTGTAGAGGATTAGGTTTAACCGAAGAGGGAGCTACTGATAGTGTGACTACCCGTGTAATTAATCTTTCTCCTTGTCCTGTGCTGATTGTGCCTTAAATCAGTCAACAGTGAACAGTTATCAGTTATCAAGTGGTGGGAGCGGGTTTACAGATAGGATCAAATATCCACTCTTGTGATGAATAAACCCGCTCATAGGGGGATTTCGGCTCACCCCTAAAGCTTACCAGCAATTGCTGTGGTGTTTTACCAGGGATTTAACTGATACTTCGACTTACTTCGACTGCGCTCAGTACAAGCCGCTCAGTACAAGTAACTGATAACTGATAACTGATAACTGATTCGTAACATCCCTCCATCTTCTCAGGGGACTCAGTTCGGTTATCCGGCTACTTATAAGCAACAGACGACAGGGTTTTAGCGTCACTATAGATATAGTTAATTAAATTGAGGAAATTTATTTCTTTTTCAATAAATCCATTTTCGATTATAATTGTAAGATTTGTCTGAGATACTTTACTATCTGTTGGACTTGTCTTAATATAGGATAAGTAGAACTCATATCGACTTCATATTTTACAGTTGCACATGGCAACTGAGGATAAAAAGAATTATCGCAACTAATCAATTGTGTTTCTCAGAGATTCACAGATTAAGGGAAGGTAGAGGAACCTATATCGAGGCTGCATCTTCTTGATACTGCATACGCGGTGTATGAATTGACTTCTTTTGGTAGCGCCCTATGTTCCGTGATATGTGTACTACCTTTCCAGACCAAGTTTTAGTTATTAAAGATCCGTTGTGTTTACGGAGTAGAGGACAACGCACCAATGGCTATTGTTAACACCAAAACCGAAAACCTCAATACCAAGTTTACCGCCGATATGGTGCGAACCTATCTGCGCGAAATTGGTCGTGTACCCTTGCTAACTCGTGAAGAGGAGATTATTTTCGGTAAGCAGGTACAACAGATGATGATGCTGCTAGAAGCGAAAGAAGCTTTAGGGAAAACACTAGAGCATGAACCCAGTTTAGCAGAATGGGCGGCCCATGTTAACCAGTTGGAAACAGAGGTGACACAGGCTGTAGCTCAAGGTAAACGAGCTAAACAAAAGATGATCGAAGCAAACTTGCGCTTAGTGGTAGCGATCGCCAAGAAATACCAAAAGCGGAACATGGAGTTTTTGGATTTGATCCAAGAAGGAACTCTAGGTTTAGAAAGAGGTGTAGAAAAGTTTGATCCCACCAGGGGTTATAAGTTTTCCACCTATGCTTACTGGTGGATTCGCCAAGCGATTACTCGTGCGATCGCCCAACAAGGTCGGACTATTCGTTTACCAATTCACATCACCGAGAAACTCAACAAAATCAAAAAAGTGCAGCGAGAACTGGCGCAAAAGCTGGGGCGATCGCCTACACCAACTGAAATTGCTGTAGAGTTGCAACTAGAGCCGATGCAAATTCGGGAGTATCTCAACATGGCTCGTCAACCAGTTTCCTTAGATGTGAAAGTCGGCGATAACCAGGATACAGAATTGCAAGAAATGCTTGAAGATGACGGGCCATCTCCAGAGTATTACACTACCCAAGAGTTCTTGCGTCAAGACCTGAATAACTTGTTAGCAGAACTCACCCCCCAACAACGACAAGTTTTAGCTCTGCGCTTTGGTTTAGAAGATGGGAACGAAATGTCCTTAGCCAAAGTGGGTGAACGCTTAAATCTTAGCCGTGAGCGCGTCCGTCAGCTAGAACATCAGGCTCTGGCTCATTTGCGCCGTCGTCGAGCCAATGTCAAAGAGTACGTTGCTAGCTAAAAGCAAATGGCTCGCTGTGACGCGCCTCCTGAATACAGGGGGCGATTTTTTTTATTAGGTGGGGAGTAGGCTCAAAACTCACTAATTGAGACATTTCAATTATCCGTGTGTCTCCTCATCTCCTTAGCGATTGAGATATTTGCTGTTGTAGCTATTTAAAGTATCAGCTTGAAATTAGCTCATGGCATAAATCTTTACAGAAAAGTATGAATCCTAAAACCAGAATTATTGTGCAATTTTAGGCTAAAATTAGGACTAATGTTGGGTCTTTTGACATCATCATCCGACATAATAAAAATGTAAAATAGATCACACCTTTGACAGTGCCTTAAATAATCTGTATTGGGTTATGGTTTAAGTAAGTTGAAGATAAAGAAGTTGATTTTTTGACAGGAGGGATCGGGTGCTTAACAAAATTAGTAAATTATTCACCGCACGTAAGTTGAAACTTCCTCTTCTGGGCTTACTTCTGACAATAGGCGTAATTGGTGAACAGACTAAACCAGTATTGAGTAATCAAACACCAACCATATCTACCAACGAACCATCTGTGCTATCTCGCTTCCGACAAGTGCGAGAACAAAGAAATCTCATCCGCAAAATTGTTCTTGAAAAAGAAAAGCGCCGAAATCTCGCAGAGTCTTCACTAGAAACCGCAAATGTAAAGGATGAAGTAAAACATCGTTCTCGATTTGTGTCCTCTAGTAAATTGTTGAGGAATATCAAAACCACACCTGAAATTACCTCCCTATTTAGCCTCACTCCCAGATTTCCCAGAACAAATTTCCCCACCCAAGATGGGACTTATCTCTATGGTCAATCACCAATATCTGACCAAATTGGGCAAGGATATATCGTATTTGAGAATCGCCAAGGTAAGATCACAGGGGCGTTGTATATGCCTCAATCAGAGTTTAGTTGCTTTCAAGGTGCTATAGAGCCATCAGGAGAATTGGCGATGACAGTTACATCTTCTCCTGGTGAAGTGGGTGTGAATCAGATAGCGACAGCTAATCAATTTCAAATACCTAACTACAATGATGAGCAAACTAGAACCTATCCTTACTCTGTAGCACTGCCAGACTATCATCGGATTAGTGCAATTAGCACTAACGACCAACGGATTTTGCAGTTGTGTCAAGAATATTACACTGAGCTTAGTTAAAACTCAATTCCTGGTTGCGCCTTCACACCTTGATCTCGGAATGGATGTTTTACTAAATTCATTTCTGTAACTAAATCTGCTCGTTCGATTAAAGCAGCTGGCGCACCTCTACCTGTGAGAATTACGTGCTTATTTGGGGGTTTTTCTGCTAAACCGGCTAAAACGTCTTCTACTTGTAAATAGCTCATTTTCAAGGCGATGTTAATTTCATCCAACAGCACTAGTTGAAATTCGGGATTGCGGATATATTCTAAGGATTTTTCCCAAGCGGCGCTGGCTTTATCCAAGTCACGATCGCGGTCTTGAGTTTCCCAGGTAAAACCTTCGCCCATAGCGTGAAACTCTAGCTGGTCTTCCCAAAGGCTAAAAACTTGTTTTTCTGATGGTTCCCAAGAACCTTTGATGAACTGCACAATGGCTACTTTATAACCATGACCGAGCGATCGCAACACCATTCCCAAGGCCGCAGTAGTTTTACCTTTACCATTCCCAGTATTAACTATAATTAACCCTTTTTCTGGCAAAGCCTGTGCTATCCGCCGATCTTGTACCTCTTTGCGGCGCTGCATCTTTTTGCGGTACTGTTCATCAGTTAGGTCAGTTAGGGTTGAGGACATAACTTCGTCTATTAACCGTTCAATTTCTTTATCTGAGTTTAACTCGAATGGTGTATCACTTTTCATCAACCTTACCTGAAAAATAACTGCTGTAATCAGTAAAATTTGGCCTTGTATCACGCAGAAGCGCAGAGGCGCGGAGAGTTCGTTTGGAGAATACTGGATTTTTTCTGTTTATTTAACTGCTGAAATATTCCCAAATAACTTTTTCTTTGATCACTTAATTCCCTGTTCCCGTACACTGAGCGTAGCCGAAGTGCTGTTCCCTGCTATATATTCATCCTATTTTTGGGGACAATTAGCAAAATTTTGGTATCTGTAAAATACCTGGCTTCTCTGGGAAGAATAATCATTAAGGAATACTATGTTAAGTTACAATAATATAGCTTTGACATCAGTAAAAATGTTGAATAGCTACATTTTTGCAGGAGTTAATTCACTAAATTTTTACAGAATGCTGATTGAATAAAAATTGGATCAAAACTTGATTGACTATATAATCAAATGCTAACAAATTTCTATAGGTTTCAAACATCCTCTAACACCTAAATATTAAACCCGCTCCCAGGTTAACCTTTGAGGTGTTCCACCGATAGGAGGGGTGATTAATACCAGCTTATCGTCCATAAATTGGAATTGACGTTCTTGCTTTGTACCAATCCAATCAGGGATGAGGCTAACTTCAACATGATGAATTACTGTTTCTGCTTGAACTTCATATTTACCACTATAAGAAACATAGTTAGCTGATGCTTGAAGATATCTCATAATTGCTTGAATATACTTCCCCGCAGTAATTAATAGCCAAGGTTTTAGGAATATTTTTCTCGCATTCATTAAGTCTGCTAAGGGTACTTCAATATTACGGCGATGGGATTTCATAATTGTGGCAGACATATAACCAGCTTGGGTGTATGTAATATAACCAATGGGATTTTCTCCAAATGGGCGGAGAATTTCACCATCGGGGGATTTTGTTTCCCAGGATACTAATTTCCAAGTTCCGACAAAATTATTTGGATTCATCTTTTTGCTATTGTTACATGAGTATAATTTAGGACTTACGCACAAATTACGGAATAACCAACCACAGAGACGCAGAGGACACAGAGAAATCAGAATGTGAGTGGTCACTGAGCAGTTCGACAGGCTCACTGTAACACTTGTCGAAGTGAGAGTTTTTGCGTAAGTCCTGTAATTCTTGTGGATTCTGGGTAATGTCTATCGGGTGATTCCTGATAAATCATGTCAAAATTACCTGAAACCTAGATAACATAAATTCGGCGTGTTTACCATTCAGGAGTGCCAAAATGTCTAAAAAACCGGGTAAAAAAATCTCACCCATACCTATGTCTACTGATATCGGCGTGGTAGATTTGATTAATAATTACTTCACAGCCTACAACTCAGCACGGTTGCGAGAAATCTGCCATCTGATGAGTAATGATGTATTAAAAGATGGCGTGACTGTGGGAGTTAGCCTTTCTGGGGCGATGACACCAGCAGGTTTTGGGGTTTCCGCCCTCGCACCTCTAATTCGCAACGGTTTTATTGATTGGATGATTAGTACAGGTGCAAATCTTTACCATGATATGCACTACGGGTTGGGTTTTGAACTGTTTGCTGGTAATCCGTTTTTAGATGATGTCAAGCTGCGCCAAGACGGTACGATCAGAATTTATGATATTGTTTTCGGCTATGATGTGCTGCTGGAAACTGATGCTTTTATCCGCAAAATTCTCCAAGCAGAAGCATTTCAAAAAACTATGGGAACGGCTGAGTTTCACTATCTCTTAGGTAAGTATGTCCGAGAGGTAGAACAGCAGTTGGGGATACAGCATTCTTGTTTGTTGGCTACGGCTTATGAGTGTGGCGTACCTATTTATACTTCTTCCCCTGGTGATAGTTCCATTGGAATGAATGTGGCGGCGTTAGCTTTGGAAGGTTCAAAGTTAGTGATAGATCCTTCAATAGATGTGAATGAGACAGCTGCGATCGCCTATTGTGCGAGAGAATCAGCAGGGAAAAGCGCTGCTGTCATTCTCGGTGGTGGTAGTCCGAAAAACTTTTTGTTACAAACTCAACCGCAGATTCACGAGGTCTTAGGACTAGAAGAACGGGGACATGATTACTTTGTCCAGTTTACCGATGCGCGACCAGATACAGGGGGCTTATCCGGTGCAACTCCCTCGGAAGCTGTCAGCTGGGGTAAAATCGACCCGGAAGAGTTACCCAGCACCATTGTTTGTTACACAGATAGCACCATTGCATTACCGTTAATGACAGCGTATGTTCTCAACCAGTGTCCACCCCGGTCTCTGAAGCGGTTATACGACAGAAGGGAAGCAATGTATGCGAAGTTACAAACCGACTATTTAGCAGCTTTAGCGCAACCATCGGATAAAGTCCCGGCTGCTGTAGCGGATATGGCATCCCAGGAGGTAGCAACTTATCCCTGCGGTAGAGTAATTCCTCATAATTCTTAGCTCACTCCGACCCTCTCCACACTCAGGAGAGGGTGTAAGAATTGTGTTTTTCGGCTGCATTACCTCGGTTTTTCGTGGATAAATTTATTGAAAATCATCCTGAAGACCCACAACAAATAGTCTTAGATATAGATGGTTGGGATGCTTATACTCATGGACATCAACAATTGAGTTTGTTTCAAGGAATGTATTTACTATTAGTGTTTTAACAGTGGTTGTGATTATTGGTGGTAGGGTTTGGTTTGGGTAAATTTGTGGTACTCTGATACAGAATTTAAAGCTAATGACAATAATGTATCGTGTAACTATCTTGGGCAGCGGAAATATTGGATCAGCTATCACTAAACTACTCCATTATAGTGGTGATTACACTGTGGTTGTTGGCGATATGGACGATCAAGCCTTAGAGGGTGTTTGAAAAGTATTAGATGAAACCAATAATCTCCAAAAACCTAACCCCCCTTCCCCCCTTCCCTACCAGGGAATGGGGGTTTCAAAGCCTCTCCAGTAATAAAAGTAATTCCTTTCCCCTCTCCTTGTAGGAGAGGGTTAGGGAGAGGTCGGGGAGAGGAATGGAAGCGGGGTTTATTTATACATTAAAAACTTTTCAAACCTCACTCTAACCCTCTCCTGATTAAGATTAAGAATTTTTTTTCTACTTGATCAGGATGGGGCGCATCCCAGGAGAAAACCATGTATAATTTATACAGCCATAAATAACACATCAGTGGTTGTGAATCTATGCGTCAATGTCTTAACCCTGAATGTCTGCACCCCAACCCGGATAGCTTCCAATTTTGCCAAAAGTGCGGTAGTAAGTTACTCCTACGAGAGAGGTATGCACCGCAGTCAATTTTAGGACAAGGGGGTTTTGGGCGGACATTTTTAGCCGTTGACGAAGATAAACCCTCAAAACCTTATTGTGTGATTAAGCAATTTCTCCCCCAAGCCCAGGGAACTGATAGTATTGAAACGGCTTCTCAGTTATTTGCACAAGAAGCCGAACGTTTAGAAGAACTGGGAAAACATCCGCAAATTCCAGAGTTAATGGCGTATTTTACCGCAGATAATCGCCAATATTTAGTACAAGAATTTGTGAAAGGGGAAACTCTGGAAGCGGAGTTAAATAGAAAGGGCGTTTTTTCAGAACAGCAGATTAGAGAATTATTAATAGAACTGTTAGAGATTTTGCAGTTTGTTCACAGTCAACAGGTAATTCATCGAGATATTAAACCTGAGAATATCATTCGTCGCAGTTCTGACAACAAATTATTTTTAGTGGATTTTGGCGCAGCGAAGGTAGTTGAGCAAAAACAGCGCACAGTTACAGGTACAATTATCGGTTCTGCGGAATATTGCGCCCCTGAACAGTCAATGGGAAAGCCTAAATTTATTAGTGATTTATATAGTTTGGGTGTAACTTGTCTGCATTTATTAACTCACATCAGCCCCTTTGATTTATATGATGTGATGGAAGGGGAATGGGTATGGCGAGATTATCTGAATGGGAATGTTGTTAGTGATGAATTGGGTAAGATTCTGGAAAGGTTAGCAAGTCCTTTACCTAAACAGCGTTATCAGTCTGTTGCGGAAGTTGTTAATGTTTTAAATCCGGTTTCATTTAATAGAAGAACTCCACCCCCTAACTCCGCAAACTCAGAGAGAAGAACCCCACCCCCTAACCCCCTCCCCGCAAGCGAGGAGGGGGGACTAAGATCATCTGTGGGGATGGACTATGGGAAGTTGCGTGAGTTACTCGCTGGGGGGAAATGGAAAGAAGCAGATACGGAAACAAGGCGCGTTATGTTAGCTGTAGCGAAGCGGGAAAAAGAAGGTTGGTTAGATGATGACAGTATTGATAAGTTTCCCTGTGAAGACCTCCGCACTATTGACCAGTTGTGGGTAAAATATAGTAATGGGCGATTTGGGTTTTCTGTCCAAAAGCGCATTTATCAAAGTTTGGGGGGAACAAGAGAGTACGACGCGGAAATCTGGGAAGCTTTTGGGGACAAAGTTGGATGGAGAAAAGGAGGTTCGTGGTTGTACTACAAAGATATTACTTTTGATATAAAAGTACCGGAAGCCCACCTTCCTATAGCACCGTATGAGAGGTGTTATGTTGTTGGGTTGGGGGAGGGAGGTTCTCTTCTCTCGCGTCGAGACTTGTAAACTGTAAGATTTAAATTAACAGTATGTTGGGTTAATGGTAGAAAACCCAAGATTATCGCTGGCTGAAAATTTACAGGTAACTAAGTTAAAGGATAAAATCAGGGTTTAATTAATTCTCCACAGATGATTTTTCATCAAATATGCACTGGGTGAAGGATAATTTTTTTTGACACAAACTCACGAAGGGGTTTTTCTTGGCGTTCTTCTCCCAAGGGGAGACGCTGCGCTAATGCGTCTTGGTGGTTTTTTTATATGAAGTCATGAAGTAGAGATATGCTGAAATTGGGATAAGATTGGGTAAAAATTCCCTGGGGGGCAATATAGGATCAGAAGTATTGCTAAAATCCTAATAATTTTCCCTGAATATTTATACCTGATTCCTATGAAAGAAGCTGTCCTAGAAGTTCGTAATCTCCAAGTTGATTTTTCCAGTGATGGTAGCAATGTCAAAGCTGTGGATAATATATCCTTTGAGGTTAATCGTGGTGCAACTCTGGGAATAGTGGGGGAGTCGGGTAGTGGTAAATCGGTGACAGCGTTGGCGGTGATGGGTTTGTTGCAGAGTCCGGGTAAAGTGCGCGGGGGTGAGGTTTGGTTTCGTCCTCAGCCTCATACAGAGGGGATTAACTTGGTGGCGTTTTCTGCTGAAGAAATGCAGCTATACCGGGGTGGCGATATCGCTATGATTTTTCAGGAACCAATGACTTCGTTAAATCCAGTTTTTACTATCGGTTTTCAGTTAACTGAAGGGATTAGGCGACATCAGAATGTCTCGGAAACTGAAGCCCAAAAAATGGCGATCGCACTTTTGCAAGAGGTTAAACTTTTACCTAATGATGAAATTATACTACAACAATGTCAGCAAACTTCAGGTGAATCCAATGAATTAAAGCTGGCTAGATTAGTCAAACGGGAGAAAGCAGCTATCCTAGAACGTTACCCGCACCAACTTTCTGGCGGTCAGCTACAACGGGTGATGATTGCAATGGCGATTTCTTGTAATCCTTTGCTATTAATTGCTGATGAACCCACCACAGCTTTAGATGTCACCGTCCAAGCCACTATTCTGGAGTTGTTGGCAGAATTGCAGCAAAGCCGTGAGATGGCGATGATTTTTATTACCCACGACTTGGGACTAATTTCGGAAATTGCTGACGAAGTAGCGGTGATGTACAAAGGTCAAATTGTCGAATGCGGTGCAACTGCACAAATATTCAGTAATCCCCAACATCCCTATACTAAGGGTTTGGTGGCTTGTCGCCCGACACTCAACCACCGTCCTCACAAACTCCTGACTGTTTCCGACTATATGATTGTGGAAGAAAATCCCTATGGTGAGGAAGTCATTCGGGCGAAAGAACCCCTACATCCTCCAGAAATTACCCTTGAGGAAATGTCTCAACGATGGGACAACTTGAATACTCAGCCACCTTTATTATCAGTGCATAACCTCCAGGTGGGTTTTCCGATACGGGGGCTATTTGGTATGGTGAACGGCTACAACATGGCGGTGAATAATGTCTCTTTTGATGTCAAGCCTGGGGAAACTCTGGGTTTGGTGGGAGAATCTGGTTGTGGTAAAACCACTCTGGGGAGGAGTTTGTTGCGGTTAATTGAACCGATGAGTGGGGAAATTATCTTTGAGGGACAAGATATTACTCAACTCCGGGGTGAAGCTTTGCAGAAGTTGCGGCGAGAAATGCAAATTGTGTTCCAAAATCCCTTTAGTTCTCTAGACCCCCGGATGAATATTGGGGATGCGGTGATGGAACCGTTGTTAATTCACTCTGTGGGTAAGACAAAGAGACAACGGCGAGAACGTGTGGTGGAACTTCTGGAACGGGTGGGTTTAAGTGCAGATGCGATGAATCGCTATCCTCATCAGTTTTCTGGTGGTCAACGCCAACGGGTTTGTATTGCGCGGGCTTTGGCTTTAAATCCTAAGTTTATGATCTGCGATGAATCGGTTTCGGCTTTGGATGTTTCTGTTCAGGCGCAGGTGTTAAATTTGCTGAAGGAATTGCAGGATGAATTTAAGCTGACTTATATTTTCATTTCTCATGATTTAAGTGTAGTTAAATTTATGAGCGATCGCATTTTGGTGATGAATCGTGGTCACATCGTGGAACAGGGAACAGCCGAAAGTATTTACCGAGAACCCCAGAAAGAATATACACAAAAATTAATTGCTTCTATTCCTACTGGTAGTGCTGAACGGTTACGCAGTCGTCACCGCAATTAGGATTATATCTCACGCAGAGGCGCAGAGGCGCAAAGGAGGAGTAATGAGGAGTTACGTTGAGGAGATGGCTTTGTTGTTGGGGTTACAGCTAAGGGAGGAATATGTGGATGGGGTGGTGCAGAATTTTGAGATAATTAGTGCGATCGCTCAAATCGTCAATGAGTTTCCTTTACCGGAGGAAGTTGAACCTGCATCGGTGTTTGAACCATGAATGATGCTGTTTCTATCGCTGCTGCTGTGCGTCGTGGGGAAGTTAGCGCGGTGGAAGTTACGCAAGCTGCTTTAGCGAGAATTACGGCACAAAATCCTCAACTCAACTGTTTTACAGCCATAACTGCGGAAACAGCTTTAACAGATGCGGCGCAAATTGATCGGGAAATCGCCCAAGGGAAAAATCCCGGCGCTTTGGCTGGTGTGCCTTTTGCAGTGAAAAATCTCTATGATATCGCTGGTTTAACAACTCTGGCGGGGTCGAAAATCAATGCCGAAAATCCCCCAGCTAGCCAAGATGCGACAGCCATAGCCAAGTTAAAACAAGCCGGGGCGATACTGGTGGGGGCTTTAAATATGGATGAGTACGCCTATGGCTTTGTCACGGAAAATGCTCATTATGGTGTCACCCATAACCCCCACGATTTAGAAAGAGTCGCTGGCGGTTCCTCTGGTGGTTCATCTGCGGCTGTAGCGGCGGGTTTAGTCCCCTTGACGCTGGGTTCTGATACTAATGGTTCAATTCGGGTTCCGGCGGCTTTGTGTGGCGTGCTGGGCTTTAAACCCACCTATGGGCGTTTATCTAGGGCTGGGGTGGCTTTATTTTCTAGCAGCCTTGACCATGTTGGTACTTTTGCCCGTTCTGTAAAGGATATTGCAACGGCTTTTGATGTGCTGCAAGGTGAGGATGACCGTGACCCGGTGTGTACAAAACGCTCTCCCGAATTATCTGTACCAAAATTATATCAAGATATTTCTCAAATTAGAATAGCCATAGCCGATGATTATTTTACTCAAGGTGCGTCGCCAGAGGCCTTAGCCGCAGTGCAGAAAGTAGCCGAGGCGTTAGGTGTAACTGACTATATAACTATACCGGAAGCCCGCCGCGCCCGTGCAGCCGCCTTTGTGATTACGGCCTGTGAAGGGGCAAATCTGCATTTAGATCAATTGAAGTCACGTCCCCAGGATTTTGATCCCGCAACACGCGATCGCTTTTTAGCTGGGGCATTAATACCGAGCAGTTGGTATTTACAAGCACAAAGATTTAGAAGATGGTATGGCGATCGCCTCCGGGAAATATGGCAAAATGTAGATATAATTCTCGCCCCCACCACACCCATTTCTGCACCGCTAATTGGGCAAAAAACCATGATTTTAGATGCTGAGGAAATTCCGGTGCGTCCTCATTTAGGCTTATTCACCCAACCATTATCTTTTATTGGTTTACCTGTGTTATCAGTCCCAATTCAGCTTCCTGATACTTTACCTCTCGGTGTGCAAATCATCGCCGCACCCTACAACGAAGCCTTAATTTTACAGGTTGCGGCTGTCTTGGAATCCCAAGGTGTAATTTCGGTAAAATTATAAAAACAAATATCATCGGGTACGTTTCAAAGAACTAACGCACCCTATTTGCTAGAAATAAAGATTTTGGATTCCAGTTTATTCAATTCTAAATAGCTAGAAAAATTCGGTTTGATTTATGAAAAAAACCAATATTGTAGGGTGTGTTAGGATGAAATCCGTAACGCACCATTATTAAGATTTTCGTGCGTTACGCTACCGCTAACGCACCCTACTCGCGTGACTATATACGTGACCAAATATCAAGAATTACTACCATTTTTTCAGGAGTTATACCTCTAATTTGTTTTTTTCCACTGGGAATTTTTACACGTTCAATTACATCAGTCAAAGAATCAAACTTTTTATTTTTACTTTCTTTGTCTACGCTTGTCGCAACTTTTTCGGCTGCTTTTTGGTTAAATCCAGCATTGATTAATTTGAGGACTAGTTGAGATGGCTCGCAATTATTAAATATTTCTAAAGGTGCAATTTGTTTAGGTGTCTCGGTTTCAATTTTTTTGAGCTTACTATCTATACTTTGTCTGTCTTGAAGCAGTTCGGATTTTAATTCATTGATTTGCTTCTCAACTCGTAATTCCAGGTTTGTTAAGCGTAATTCAACTTTTGTTATTCCAGATATTTCAGAAGGTAAATTGATTGGTTTATCATAATAGTCTATACCCTTAATAGCTGAGGCTTGCTTTATAATTGAATCTTCTTCTTTTGGTGATATAACACAGGCGTTTACCATTTCACCTTTACGAGGATTTTTTTCTTTTGCCCGAACAGCACCATAGTATTCAAAATGCCCCTCAATTACACTATAAGTCTCTACCCCTGTGACTTTTACAACTAGCGGTTTAATAATACCACCACTCTCTAAAATCATATCGGCAAGGTTTTCTAAATCAGCCTCGGCAAAATTGGAACGAGGTATATCAGAAGTGATAGATTTTACATCTAATAAGGAAAATTTAATCATTATGCAACCCCAATTTTTTGAAGAACTTCATCAGCTAAAATTTTAAATTCTTCAGCAGAAATTTGCGCCGAAGTCTTTAATTCTGCAAATTTCATAATAGACTTGGGATCAGGATATTCTAAATCTCCGACTTGTATAGTCTGATTCATACATTCTGATAATGCCGTTCTATCATAAATTACTGTTTCCATCAGTGGTATTTGATAACGCTCTGAAATGACTTCTCTCTGTCTTGGAAAAGTGTATTGTAAAAATTTAGAATTAGTTGAAATTTTAGAAGCAAGAACTCCCAATATGTTGATAGGCTGCTTACCCATCACTTCTCTAGACTCATTTATTTCATTTACAAAATTTCTGACTGTTGGTAAACCTTGATTAGCAAAAGGCTTTAAGTCTGAAGGAATAATCAAATAATCAGCAGCAATTAGTGCAACTTGGGCATACAAATCTCTTGAAGGTGGGGTATCAATAATAACAACATCATATTCGTCTTCTACTCGTTGTAGTTTGGAAACTAACCTACTTCTACTAGCCAAGATATTATTAAGTTTTTCCTGCTCTTGAATTAACGTAATATGAGAAGGAATAACATCAATTTCTGGATTATTGAAATAATCTGATTTACGTACTATATCTGATATGAAATTAAATTCTCCTGATTCTAATAAATGAAATACATTATGATCTTTCAAATCATCATCTTCTTCAAATTGAAATTTGATTAATCCTGTCGCAAAAGTTGTATTTGCCTGAGAATCTATATCAATCAATAATACATTCTTACCTTGTTTTCTTAAAGCAGCTGCAAGGTTAACTGCGATAGTAGTTTTACCAACGCCGCCTTTATTATGATAAATTGCAATCTTTTTCACTGAATCTTCCTTCTTAATATCTGAAATTGAATTTTCGTCAAATAATTGAATATTTAACTTACCTATTGGTGATATGTTTCGCAGACTATATCTACCAATAAAAGATTTAATTTTATCTATCTTCGTTTCAACATCCTTTCCAGAACACTGAAAAACTACCTGAATATCATATTGTAACTTTTCATAAATTCTGATCTCCTTACCATTAGTCAGCAACCCATATCGCACATTCAAACTGGTTAAATAATGCCTGAGTCGGTGAACATGATTATTTAAATTTTGCTTTGGATGCTTGGCCTCCATCACAACACTCATCGGCGAATTAGCATCTAAAACCAAGGGAATAACTTGTACTGCAAATGCCAAAAAATCCAAACGAATGCTACCAAGGGCAACTTCTTGATGCCATGTATCGGGAGTATACCCTAACTGTGGCAGTAAATACTGAACTATGAGTTTGCTTTCAACTTCGCTTTCATTACGACACAGTTCAGGATTAAAAGGCAATGTAGTTTACCTCAATAAAATTGCTACATTCGGAAACAACAGACTTAGTTGTAAATATAACACAGATACTTAAAAGTTGTATTATAAGAAATTTTATCTACTATGTATATAAATAACTCTATATTTAGTATTTTTACAAAAAATGTATATATTATAGTTCTCGTAAATTAAATTCACATTTACAGATGTTTGTATAGATTTCACTCATACTCTCCGCGCCTCTGCGTCTCTGCGTGAGGTAAAAATTTTGAGTATTTTCTCTAATATGGGAATTGGTCAACAAAGGATTTAACTAATGGGAAATGTAATTGCGACTGCAAATATGAAAGGCGGCGTTGGTAAAACGACCCTCACCGTCAACATTGCTACTTGTTTAGCCAAAAATCATGGTAAGCGAGTGCTAGTGCTAGATTTAGATAGCCAAATCAGCGCCACACTGAGTTTAATGTCACCTTTAGGCTTTGCCAAACTTCGCAAACAACGCAAGACATTTAGATATTTAATCGACCAAATTATCAATCCTGAGCCAGAAGCAAAACTGACAATTCATGATATTATTCAATCTCAAGTATGTAACCTGCCTGGACTAGATTTATTGCCGGGAGATATCGACTTATATGATGAGTTTGTAGTTTCAGAAATGCTGCACCAAGAAGCAAGCGCTTTGGGGGAAGAGGACTTTGAAACTGTGTGGAATCGTTTTGAAAGAGTGTTAATAAATAATATTTTAAAACCAGTGCGAGAGGAATATGATTTCATTATTCTAGATTGTGCGCCTGGCTATAATTTATTAACTCGTAGTGCTTTATCTGCCAGTGATTTCTACATTCTTCCTGCTAAACCTGAACCTTTATCTGTGGTGGGTATTCAGCTATTAGAAAGACGGATTGCGAAGTTAAAAGATAGTCATGAACATGAGGCAAAGATAAATATCAAAATGCTGGGAATTGTCTTTAGTATGGCTAGTTCTAATCTGCTAAATGGTAGATATTATAGACAAGTTATGCACCGGGTTGTGGAAGATTTTGGTGTAGATAAAATATGTAAGGCACAAATACCAGTTGATATGAATGTGGCTAAGGCTGTTGATAGTTTTATGCCGGTTGTGTTAACTGCACCCCAATCATCTGGGTCGAAAGCTTTTTCTCAGTTAACTCAGGAGTTGTTGAATAAGTTGTAGAGACTGGGGAGTATTTAACTAGATATAACCCCTCTGCAAAACTCTCCCCTGCAAGGTTATCCATTACACGGATGTTTTTTAATAATCAAACAAGATACTTAACATATAGCAACTGCTAAGGAGGTTAGAACAGGAACAGATAATGAAACCCTTATAATTACAGAGTTTCAAGCCTGTTCCCTGTTTCCTTTCATACACAGTCTAGCTTACGGTCATGTTAAGAAAGATGTGAGTAACGGATAGCCTGAATCAGGAGAGGGGTTTTGTTGGTTAAACAAGTTTTTGATTAAGCACCTACGGATTCTTTGGCTGCATAAAGCACTTCGGCGTTAATCTCTTTGAAGCCGCGTTCACGAGCAAATTTTTCGGTGTTGCGTTTGACTTTACCTCGCACAAATCCAGGAATTTTGTTAAGTTCGGCTTGTCCATCTTTAGACCAGTTGAGGTCTGAGTCGGCGGATATTCCTTTGGTGATTACTTCTTTGGTGTCGTGTCCACCGAAGATTTCTAAAAGGTGATCTTCCATTCCCAAGGTGAAGGAGTTGTATATCAAGTCTGTGATCTGATTTGTTCCTTCGTAACCTAAAAATGGTTTGTAACCGATGGGGAAGTTCTGGACGTGTATGGGTGAAGCGATGACACCACAAGGAATGTCTAAGCGTTTCCCGACGTGGCGTTCCATTTGTGTACCAAATATGGCTGAGGGTTCGACGCGGGCGATCGCATCCCCAATTTCCCCGTGATCGTCGGTAATCAGCACTTCATCGCAATATTCACTCACCTGTTCCCGGAACCAGTCTGCATCATATTTACAGTAGGTTCCCGCCCAAACAACGTGAATCCCCATTTCTCTGGACAAAATCTTGGTCATGGCCGCAGCGTGGGTATTATCGCCAAAGACCACGGCTTTTTTACCAGTCAAGTTTTGACAGTCGATGGAACGGGAGAACCAAACCGCCTGGGAGACATTCATGGTTTGTTCGTTGATAAATTCTTCGTAGTTAGCTTCAGCGCCTTGGGCGTTAATTACCTGCTGAATTTTACGGATACAGCGAGCAGTTTCTACGACACCCATCGGCGTAATATCTACACAAGGAGTTCCGAATTGTTCTTCTAAGTACGCAGCAGTGGCTAAACCCAGTTCTCGGTAAGGAACTAAATTAAACCAGGCTTGGGGTAATTTTTTCAAGTCATGAACTGAAGCACCTTCCGGGATGATTGTATTGATTTCAATTCCCAAATCTGCCATCAGCCGCTTGAGTTCGGTGCAGTCGTGGTTATTATGAAAACCCAGTGTAGAGTTACCAATAATGTTAACAGAAGGTTTTGCGGTTTTGCCCTCTGGTAATTCGCCCCGCTTCCGGGCTTTTTCGATATAGTATTGCACGATTTGATGCAGGGTGCGATCGGCGGCTTGCAGTTCATTAAAGCGGTAGTGGTTGACATCCGCTAGCATCACATCCCCTTTTGAGTCCAGCTGCGCCCGTTCCACAAAGTTGTGTAAATCTTCTTGGAGAATGCTAGATGTGCAGGTGGGAGTTAACACAATTAAATCTGGGTGTTCTTCACCATCTTTGCGGACGATGTTATCTACCACTTTTTCTTGGGAACCCCTAGCTAAAACGTTGCGGTCAACAACGCTGGTAGTCACAGGAGTGAAGTTTTTCTCTCGTGATAACATCGAGCGCATGACATTGAAGTAGTCATCGCCTAATGGGGCGTGCATAATCGCATGGACGTTTTTAAAGGAACTAGCGACTCGCAATGTGCCGATGTGGGCTGGACCCGCATACATCCAGTAAGCTAATTTCATGAATTTTTTCTCCCTTTGCCATTGAAATAACTATAAATGCATGATTATGAAATCGCTTCTGATTGTCTCAAAAGTTAGAGTCATAATGAAACGGGAGTTTTGGCGAATGGGTTTGATAATTAATACCTCAAACCTAGTTGCTGTATGGGACTTAGCCTTTATTGCTGACAATATTTATGTTGTTTAATTAAATAACTCTTAATGATTAGACAAATATTTTTATCAATTTTTGTTGCTGATTTTAAATCTTAAATTATTACTAAGAATATGAGCAACTCCACCAGAGGCTAAGGATATCATAGGGAAGAAACCTAGTTTTTGAGGAAAGGGGCTAATATTTGACATGAAGTGGACTATCTCAATATCAACTTTTTCTCATTTAGACATATCTTCCTAAATGATTTATGAATTTATTTGCGTAGGTAGGGAATGGGGTGTAGGGAAAAACCTTTTTGTGTTATGCCGAGATTGTAAGCGCATAGGGCAGGTTACGCTAACAAAAATCAAATAGGAATCCTATCTCCACACTAGCCATGTGATGATGCTCGTGGGGAATTAGATCCTATGTCTGCTGATGATTATTCGGAACGCAAAGATGGAGAATCCCCAAATTAATCATTCAGGGATTTTCACGGGATAATAATTAAAATCTAATTCCCAATTGACCGTTGACACCGCGCACCGAATTATAACCACCACCGATAAACACGTTATCGCTAGCACCGACTTGAACACCACCAGAAAAAGCTACTCCCTGATCTTCTGAATACCAGCCCACGCCGACATAAGGTGAAATCACTGGTAAGCTGATAAATTTCAAAATATCTGCTCCAGTAGAACCATCAGGGCCTTGTCCTAACTCCACCCCAAAATCTAAAGCTCTGACTCCTACAGCATAGGTAACATCGCCATCTTTTTCCCCAATAGAAACCCAAGGTTGTGGTAACAACTGAGCATCAGCTTGACTGGGAAGAAATAAACTCAAGCAACTCAGGGATGAAATCAGAATTTTGGCAATAACTGCTTTTTTCACATTTTTCTCCGGTAATATCTGTTACATTCTAACGGTGAGATTAACCTTTCGTCTGGAAAGAAATGTAGAAAATAGTAATGGAAACTTTCCAATGTCTTAGGATGATGGAAGATGTATATTTAATGCTTAATGTCGTAAATTAGCTGTATAATTCATAACAGTTTTCTATCTATTACTAAAGGCCTCGTATGATAGCACATTCAGCCATTGAAACCATTATATCTGCCTATTTTGCTAATATTGCAGCCATGAATCCTGAAGGCTGGGTAGATAATTTTGCGGAAGATGCCATGAGTTATGATCCTGTTGGTGAACCACCGACAAAAGTGCATGAGGGATATC
Source organism: Nodularia harveyana UHCC-0300 (assembly GCF_034931085.1). Taxonomy (NCBI): domain Bacteria; kingdom Bacillati; phylum Cyanobacteriota; class Cyanophyceae; order Nostocales; family Nodulariaceae; genus Nodularia; species Nodularia harveyana. The sequence continues at coordinate 207,772 of NZ_JAYGHG010000001.1, forward strand.
GGGAGTTCATAGCGCAGTTACAAGGATTTTTTCAGAAAATCGAACCCACAACTGAGCATATATTTGTGGCGGCGAATGAAGCGGCGGTAAAGTGGACAATGCACGGTGTGACTAAAAGGGGTAAATCAGTTATCTTTGAAGGAATTACCATTTTTGAAATTAACGCAGCTAATAAAATTAAAACAACTCGTGCTTACTGGAATCCGGCACTGATGATAGGACAGTTGCGGTCTTAAAGATTAAAATTTTACTGCCGTACTGGGTTAAATCCAGGCATAATAAGGGTAGGTGTTATTTAAAATTTGATTATGTATTTAACTTGGTTAGACAGTAATAGTTGGTTACTGGAAATTAACAACCAACGGATATTATTAGACCCTTGGCTAGTGGGTTCTTTAACCTTTGGGAATGTGGAGTGGTTTTTTAAAGGTTATAGAACAGAAGAACGCGCCATACCAGAGAATATTGATTTAATTTTGCTGTCTCAAGGTTTAGAGGATCATAGTCATCCACCTACCTTAAAACAACTTGACCACCAAATTCCGGTTGTGGGTTCCCCCAATGCGGCAAAATTATTGCAGAGTTTCGGTTATAGTTCGGTGACATCCCTAGCTCATGGTCAAAGTTTCATATTAAATGAACAACTAGAAATCACGGCTGTTCCTGGCTCCACAGTCGGCTATAACTTAGTAGAAAATGGTTATGTAATTACCGACTTAAGCAGTGGTTTGAAACTTTACTATGAGCCACATGGAAATCATTCAGCAGAAATTAAAAAATATGCACCAGTGGATGTAGTGATTACTCCCATAGTGGATGTGACATTACCTTTAGGAATACCCGTGATTAAAGGGCGAAAAAGTGCATTAGAAGTTGCAAAGTGGTTACAACCACAAATCATGCTTCCCACAGCTGCGGGTGGAGATGTCATTTTTGAAGGTTTCCTTACAAATTTCTTAAAAGCCGAAGGAAGCGGAGAAGAATTTAACACGCTACTTCAGGAAAACAACTTAAACACACAAGTAATAGAACCCAAACCAGGCGATCGCCAAGAACTGCCATTACAAAAGCGTCCATTAAAAGTATAATCCGCAGGGGTACTCATACCCTCTCCTTCTCCGCGCCTCTGCGTGAGAAACCACCCTAATAATCACTATCAGCCACACATATCCCCTTACACTTCACCCCATTAGTAGCAGTGCGGAGACAATGAGGACAGAGAACCTTTTCCTCCTCCTCCTCTGTTTCCTGATTTAAATTCTTATCCTTTTCAGGATCGGATTTTACAGTCATAACAATCAAAATTTGCTGCTGCTTACATTTTACCAATTAATTGAAATTGCAAATTATCGTTAACCTATTAATATCCGATTTTGGGATATCCCATATTAGGATATTAAACTTCCTTTTAATTAAGGAGGTAAACTATGACTTCATCCATTTTTACGGAGCAATATGGAAGATTTCGAGAACTGCTGGTGCAGTATCGCCATGCTAGATCAATAACTCAGGCACAACTTGCAGAAGCTTTAAACCGCCCACAATCTTTCGTATCTAAATATGAAAGTGGTGAACGTAGGCTTGATATTGTTGAATTTATTGAAATTTCAGAAGCTCTTCAGTTTGACCCTTGTGAGCTGATCCGAAGCATAAGTACCGAGACATTGCCTAAGCCAACTATAATGGATGAATGGGAAGTTACATCTGATGAATTGACAATTCTTCTATTAGAGAATCCCAGTCTTCGAGGAATGCTCTTTGGCTACGTAGCAGAACTTAAGCTTAGGGAGATAATATCTGCTTTCCCTGGGGTAAGGTCGATGAAAAAGTTTGATGACCATGACAGAAAGAAAAAGGGTGATTTGCATATTATCTATCATCATCGAGTTTTTAGTGTTGAATCGAAGTCCTTGCAAAAAAGCCAAATTAAGTTTAATGCAGAAAATAAACTTTGGTTGGGTAAGGCTCAAGTAGATGCAAGTGACAGTCGTATAGTTACTTTTAAAAGTGGTAAAACCTTGAAAACTACACTTCTTTTAAGAGGGGAATTTGATATTCTTGCTGTTAACTGTTATGAGTTTAATAAAAAGTGGCAATTTCAATTTGCCAGAAATAGAGATTTGCCTTGCTCTTCTTACAAAAAATATACTCCCGAAGAGCAATGTGCTTTAATCTCAAGTCTTATACCAGTAACATGGCCGCCACAACCACCTTTTCATAGTGATTTAAAGTTATTATTAGATGAAATGTTAGATGCTGGTGAAGGCTCTGACCCCTCAGAATTTGGGTTAGAATAATCAATTTAAAACTAACCTTTTCTAATAAAAACTAGAAAGTATGAATGATTTTTTCTAGCATGGATTTGTTTTTTAAGTCTGCTAACCGAAGGCTTGTTAGTTCTCATGACTATAAATAAGTCTTTTGTATAGAAGCCTTTTTTCTCGTAGTCATTAATAATTTCAACGTGAGTTAACCATTGTTTACCAGCACTCACTTCATCTTGACATTTAACTACGAATATTCCATCCTTTCTTAAAACTCTGTAAGCTTCATTTCCAGTCTTGAAATACATATCTGTAACTGCGGCGTGCCACTTTTTAGTACCAACATTTTCGGTATCACCATTCACTTCATCACCATTCGAGTAAGCATTTGAGAATGCTGAGTGTGTACCAGAGCCAGCTTTAACTGAGCCTTCTTTTCTATAAAACCCTTCCATATAAGGAGGATCTAAAACTACGCAGTCAATTGACCCATTTTCATAAGGTAATTTACGACAGTCTACTCCTGTGGATATGTCAGTAGCCAATAGCTGATATTTATCATCTGGCACATTCCGCCAAAAAACTCCCTTTCCCCAAGTGACATCTGCGATGATTGAGCCTTCAGGAACGTGTAAGTTGAGAATTTCCGGAAAAACATCAGCATTACCTGCTAAATAGGCAGACATCACAAGGTCTGAAGTTGCTTCGCCTCCCTGCTTTCGCTTCTTGGAGGATTTCTCTTCATCGTTAGATTTGAAAAGCGTTGGCTGTATGTATTGCATGAGTATGAATAATATCCTCTTTTAGGATATTATCACTAATAATTTAGCACTGAACATATTATCTACTGAAAAGATCAGAATTTTTGAATTTAAGGCGTGCAAACCCAGAGGGACGACAATCAAGGGTTAAATTATCTGTTTCTGTCCTCAGATCCTTGGGGTTTGCTATAACTCACCCAAAACAGACACAACTTGCGAAAATCTTCCCCCCGCGCCTCAAAATTAGGGTACTGGTCAAAACTGGCACAAGCTGGAGACAACAAAACCACAGAAGCTTGATATTCTTTAGCCAATTCTACTGACCGAGGTACAGCCTCAGCCATAGTCCCCACAATTTCGTAATTAGTATAACCTACAGCTTGCAAACGTTGAGCAAATGCGGGTGCAGCACTACCAATTAATAACACCGCCGCCGCTTGAGCTTGAATTTTGGCTAACCAGCCAGTATCATCACCGGGTTTAGCTTCCCCTCCAGCAATCAAAATTGCGGGACTTTTGACAGAGTTTAAACCCACTTCCGCCGCATCATAATTAGTGGCTTTGCTGTCGTTAATAAAATCAATACCTTCCCAAGTGCAAATATGTTCTAAACGATGGGGAACACCAGAAAATTTCCGAATTGCAGTCTCAATAGCATCGGGTTTAATTCCAGCTAACCGCGCAGCTGCGACAGCCATTAACAGATTTTGCAGGTTATGTTCTCCTACCATTTGCAAAGCCGAGGCGGAGAGAATTTTTTCTGGTTGAAAGTTGGGTTTTAACTTCTCCACAACCCAACCATCTGCAATATAAAAGCCTTGTTCACTAACTAAAAAATCTTCACCTTTAACACTTGTCCAATAAGCATCAGGCCAATGACTAATACCCATTTTATTTAAATAGGGGTCATCACCGTTAAATATTTGCAAATGGGACTGACTTAATAATTTAGCTTTGATATTATAGTAGTTTTCTAATGTTTTGTGCCTTGCCAGATGGTCTGGTGTAAAAGTAGTCCAAATGCCGATGCGGGGGGCGAGGCTAACTGAGGATTCTATTTGATAACTGCTGATTTCGGCAATTACCCAGTCTGGTATTTTTGTAGATAAAGCCAGATCACAGGCAGCGTAACCAATATTACCACAGGCGGGAGCATTTAAGCCGGCGACTTGAAAAATTGCGGCTATTAAAGAGGTGGTGGTAGTTTTGCCATTGGTGCCGGTAATGCCTATCCAAGGGGTAGTTGACAAATTCTGCCAAGCTAGTTCCATTTCGCCGATGGTTTTAATACCTAATTCTCGCGCCTGGACTAAGACGGGAATATCCCAAGGGACACCGGGACTCACAACAATTAAATCAGTGTCATTTAAATCAAGGGAATGTCCTAATTTTACCGTGATTTGCTCCTGAGCGAGTTGTTGTTGTTGTTTAAGGAGGCTGGGGGAGGTGTTACTATCACTTAGCACTACCTCCCAACCGTCCCGTTTTAACAATCTCGCCGCAGCAATACCAGACTTTCCTAATCCAATTACTGAAGCTCTAGGCATAGACTGTAGCAGAGTTCCCTGGTTAAGCAATAATTATACTAACGCTTATTGGCAAAAGTTACACAACTTTTTTGTAGATTGCGGCTACATTTTTATAAGACCCCACCCCTACCCCCTCCCCCGAAGTTCACCCGGAGGGAAACCCTCCTTGTGACTTCTCTCCGCAAGCGAGGAGGGGAACTGGATTTACAGTTAAATCTGTTTTTAGGACTGGAAAATCTCTTTGGTTCAGGATGTGTGTAAACCCTAGCCTACAAGGAGAGAGGCTTTCAATTCTCCCCCTTCCAGCAACAAAAGTTTTTCCTTTTCCCTCTCCTTGTAGGAGAGGGCTAGGGAGAGGTAGGGAAGGGGGGTTGGGGGGTTAGGTTTGAGGTTACAGGTTTTTAACGATCGCACCAAAGTCGGCTAGGATACGGGCATGATTCCGCAATAGTCCTAGTAAGTATAGCCGGTTGCGTTTGATGTCGGGGTTGGGGTCCATGACTAATACGCTGTCTTCACCATCGAAGAAGTTGGCGACGGTGGGGGCGATTTTGGCTAGTGCGGCGATTAATAGTTGATAGTTGCGCGATCGCATTGCGGCTTGAGTTTGTGGTACTAATTCTAAGAGGGCGTTGTAAAATGCTTCCTCGGAGGATTTTTGGAATAGTTGTGGTTGAATTAAATTTGTGGGTTCTAGCTGCTGTTTGTCTAAGTCACCTTGGGCGGCTAGTCTGGCGGAACGGTTGACGGTTTCGTAGATTTTATCCAGTGTACCATCTTGGCGGATTTGTTGCAGATATAGGGCGCGATCGCGGACATCTAGCAAATCTTGTAACGCCCGTTCTGTATATTCTGGGTCATTTTCTCCTAAAACGGCGTTGACTAAATCATAGTCTATGTGTTTTTCGTCTTGTAATAAGGTGCGAATCCGTTGTAAGAAAAATTCTTGTAAACTGGTGATTAAAGAATTTTTATCTTTGTGATATTTCGCAGCGAAATCTGTGGCGATTTGCGTTAATAACTCTGCTAAATTAATTGGTAAATTGGCAAACCAAGTAATATTAACTATTGCATTTGCAGCCCGTCGTAAAGCAAAGGGATCAGAGGAACCTGTGGGAATTAAACCTAAGCCAAAAATACTGACTAAGGTATCTAATCTATCTGCTAAACCGACAATTTGACCTGTGAGGCTGGCGGGTAAATCATCACCAGCACCTGTGGGTAAATAATGTTCTACAATTGCTTGGGCGACTTCTGCATCTTCTCCACTAGCTAAGGCGTATTTTTCCCCCATAATTCCTTGTAATTCGGGGAATTCATAGACCATTTGACTAACTAAATCAGCTTTACATAATAAAGCCGCCCGTTGGATTTTTTGCTGTTGATTGGTTTCTAGTTTTAATTGCTGACTAATGTAATTTGCAATGGCGACAATTCTATCTACCTTAGCCCGGACTGAACCTAATTCTTCTTGGAATGTGACTGTTTCTAACTGGGGTAAAAAGCTTTCTAAAGGTTTAGCTAAATCAGCTTTGTAGAAAAATTGACCATCAGCTAATCTGGCGCGAATGACTCTTTCATTCCCTACGGCGATGATATCTGCTTTGCTGGGGTCGCCATTAGAAACTGTGATAAAGTTAGGTAATAATTCTTTGCTGTCAGCCGCTTTAAATACGGGAAAATAACGCTGGTGTGTAACCATCACTTCTGTAATTACCTCTGTGGGTAACTGCAAAAATTCTGGTTCAAATTTACCCACAACTGCGGAAGGATATTCTACTAAATTGGTGACTTCTGTTAATAAATCGGGGTAAATAACTGTGGAACCGCCGGTGGTTTGGGCTGCGGTTTGTACTTGGTCTTGGATAATCTGCGCCCGTGTTTCTGGGTCAACGATTACAGATGCAGCGCCCAGAGTATCGAGGTAATCTGTAGCTTGGGCTATGGTGACAGTTTCGGGATGTAAAACTCGATGACCGGAGGATATGCGATCGCTGGTAATTGTTTTTGATCCATTCACCAATTGAATCGGTAAGATTTTATCATCTAACAAAGCCACCAGCCAACGAATGGGGCGAGAAAACTTCATTTCCCCATCACCCCAACGCATTAACCGTTTCCCTTCCAAACCAGAAATCCACTGGGGAATCAGTTCTGTGAGAATTTCCGCCACAGGACGACCGGGAATGCTTTTTTTAACAAAGACAAAATCCCCTTTTTCCGTGGGGCGAATTTCCAAAGCTGCAATATCCACACCTTGCTTTTTCGCAAAACCTGTCGCTGCTGGTGTGGGTTGACCATCCTTAAAAGCTGCTTGGGCGGGGGGTCCCTTAATTTCCTCTTCTCGGTCTGGTTGCTGAGAGGGTAGACCAGGAATTAGAACCGCCAACCGCCGGGGAGTACCGTAAACTTCCACAGAGGCGCTGGTGAGACTATTAGCCTCTAAACTTTGGGGAATGCGCGATCGCCATTGTAATATAGCATCACCGAGAAAACCGGCGGGTAATTCTTCTGTACCAACTTCTAATAAAAATGCAGTCATAGGACAATGTTTTAACTTGGCGTTACCACAGTTTACCTAAGATTTGGCACGAGGCGAGACAGATCCTCACCCAAATTCCGCTACTATCTTTAACTGGTGGTATTGTGTATCAACTCAATCTTAAAGCTAAAAAACATCTAAGTATCAAAATAATGAGTTTTACTGATATAAAATTATTTCGTATATATCAGGATTTACGCAATAATTGCCAAAAATCTTGATTTATCCAACCGCCAAGCCGCCAAGAACGCCAAGAAAAGGTAGATTATGCGTAAGTTCTATATATAACTGCTATAGTAAGAGCTTACCATTTAATAAATTATCTATTATTGCTGAATAGAAAACTTACAGATTCTTGATTTTGAAAGCAAATAATTTTTGTCAAAGAATCTTCTCTGGGAAAAAGTTTCCTGGCGATGTAGCTACTTTATTTATCACTACATTGGAGAGTCATTATGTCTAAAGAAAAAAAGAGCAATAAGGAAGTTAAAAAACCTAAAAAGGATGCTGACAAAAAAAAGGACAAGAAAAATACCAACATATCTAACAATCCTACCTGATTTGCTCCTGACCGAGAAACTCAGATATCTGATTTGTTGAAAGATATATTTGGTGAATAGAGAGAAAGACCCTCATTTTGACGATAAAAAAGGTTTTGCGTAGGCTTATATTATGAAGATTGCGCCGGAAACCCTATAAAATCGTTGTGGTGAGGGTTCCTTTATGAATCATCATCATTCTTCTTCCTTTTCAATATAGAAGCGCTGGTGAGACTATTGTTTTCTAAACTTTGGGGAATGCGCGATCGCCATTGTAATATAGCATCACCGAGAAAACAGGCAGGTAATTCTTCTGTACCAACTTCTAATAAAAACCCAGTCATAACACAACATTATAACTCAGCGCCCCTTTGCGTTTACCTCCGTGAACCTTTGCGTTAAAAAAAATATGATTTCACTCAACAGAAAACCGCTATAACTGTTTAACTTTAGAACTTTGGGTAAGACTGATATAATACTACTCCCTACTTTTACTCAAATCTCTGTAGGGACAATTGATGAATCGTCCCTCATTTCCCGGAGATTTATAATGATGAAATTCGTTGATTCACGGATGAGACTTGAGCATATTTATCAATTATCTTGACTAAATCTGGGACAGCTGCTTCTACGTGTTTCTTAGCCGAACCCCGGAATTTCTCATAAGTACCTTTGACAATGGAGTTTTTGGTGTGCTTCACTCTAGCATCGGTAATGCCTAGCATAGCATCTGCGGTGTCTGAAGTCCGAGCGACGAGATAAGCGGCTGGATCACCGTTTTCTATACCCTGATTCCAGAGGGGGTCAAGGGCTGTTAAAAACTGGGGGAGGAGATTTTCGACAATATAGGGAATATATCCGGGTTTTACATTCCTCAAGGCTGCGAAGGCGGCTTTTATAGCCATACCACTGATACCTGATTTAGCTGCTAGTTGCTGGTCGATCATTTGACAGCAATCATCAATCACCATAGCCTTATTATTAGCAGTTAATAGCTGTTCACTCAATCCCATTTTAGTCCTCCTGAATATCAATTCTATTAATTTTAGTTAGCTTATATCATGTCCGCGTAATTGTTAATCAAAACCGGAATCTGATGCAACTTAATTTTTGAGTAATCTTAAACCACTGAGTGTAACTAATACAGTGGAACCTTCATGACCAATTACGCCGATGGGGAGGTTAATGTTGCCGAGAAAGTTATTAATTAAAAGTAGGAGAATAAACCCTAGCGCGATCGCTATATTCTGTGTAACAATACGGTGCGATCGCCTACCTAATTCGATAGCTGTAGCCAGTTTCTCTAATTTATCTGCCATTAATACTATATCTGCGGTTTCCAAAGCTACATCACTGCCAGCGATTCCCATAGCGATGCCTACAGAAGCCTGGGCGAGGGCGGGAGCATCATTAATACCGTCCCCCACCATAGCCACTGTTTGATACTCTTGCTGGAGTTGGCGAATCACATTCAGCTTATCTTCTGGTAGGAGTTCCGCATATACACGGTCAATACCCAAGCTTTGGGCTACACTGTCAGCCGTGCGTTGATTATCGCCGGTAATCATGACAATTTGCTCAACTCCCAATGTTCGCAACTGGGCAATCATGGCTACTGCTTCTGTTCTGAGCATATCAGAAATGGCGATCGCACCCATAACAATTGTTCCCCTCTCTGCTTGGGGGTTCTTTGCTACCCAAACCACGGTTTTACCCTCATTTTCCAGAGATGTCACCAACTGCTGTAATTCCTCTGGGAACTGGGCGACATATTGCTGCACAAAAGCCCTATTCCCCACAAACACCTGTTCATCATTCACCAAGCCGACAATTCCCTGTCCCGGTATAGCTTGGACATCAACCCCACGCACCCAGTCAGTACCAGCACCCTGGACAATGGCTTGAGCAATGGGATGTTCTGAGCAAGACTCCAAAGCAGCAGCAACTTTCAATACCTCGTCTTCAGAATATTCACTACTAGAAATTACTTGAGATACTTGAACATTACCCGTAGTTAGAGTACCAGTTTTATCAAAGGCGATCGCCCGAACTTTACCAATCTTTTCCAACTGCGCCCCATTCTTAAACAAAATCCCCTGTCTTGCACCATTAGCAATACCTGACAACAGTGTAGGCATAATTGCCGCCATCAGCGCACAGGGAGAAGCCACCACCAAAAAAGTCAAAGCCCGATAAATCGTCACTTCCCAACTCCAACCCCAAATCACAGGCGGTAAAAACACCAACAACAAACCAGTCACCACAATCACCCGTGCATATATGCGTTCAAATTTTTCAATAAACTGTTGCGAAGGAGGTGCTTCCGTCTGTGCTTGTTCCACCAAACGAATCACGCGCTGAATCAAACTACTAGCAGCAGATTTATGTACCCGTAACTGCAAAGCCCCAAAACCGTTGAGAGTCCCCGCAAATACCTCATCTCCCACAGTTTTTTCTATAGGTAAAGACTCACCAGTAATCGCCGCTTGATTGAGGGTACTATAACCAGAGAGAATCAGCGCATCAGTAGGAATCAACTCCCCCGGTTTCACAATAATTTCATCGCCCACCTTTAGCTGACTCACTGGAAGCATTTCTTCCTCTCCCCCAAGCAAAACCCTAGCAGTATCTGGAGTCAAACTCATCAAACTCCGGATACTTTTTGCAGTGCGACCCATCGCGTAACCTTCCAAAGCCCCACTAATAGCAAAGATGAGTATCAAAATCGCCCCATCAATAATCAGATAATATTCTTCCCGCCATAAACCCAGACTAGCAGCACCCAGCGCCGCCACAATCATCAGCAAATCCACATCTAACTCTTTTTCTTTAATTAGAGTCGTCAAACCCTCGCGGGCGCTGTCATAACCACCAATCACATAAGCAGCAGGTAAAAACAGCAAAGCCCATCCCAACCAACCAATATGTAAAGACCACCAGCCCAGAAACACCAGCATTCCGCAAAGAACAGCCGCTAAAGTATCCGAATGTTCCTGACTAAACCGCCTCAAAACCTGAGAATCAACCATAATAACTGCTAAATCACCACCATTCCAGCCTAAACCTTAACATTACCCTCAAACCCCATAGCAAAAATCTCTCCGCGTACCTTTGCGTTAACCTCAGCGTACCTTTGCGTTAAAAAAAATTTACTAAAACAGTATTTTTACCAGATAATTAACCTTATTCAATACTCTCAAATAACAATGACATTAAAAAACCTCATCCCTCGAAATTCGAGGTCATCCTTACAATCACCCTGGTTGATCATAATCCTATTTTCTACTCTCGGATTAATCGGCATTCTCAACCATGCAATGTGGCGAGATGAACTAAACCCGTGGCTAATTGTCAGAGACAGTGAATCTTTCGCAGATTTAATTGCCAATATTCATTATGAAGGACATCCGGTGCTGTGGTATTTCTGTCTCGCGGTTCTGAGAAGAATTGCTGAAAATCCCGTAATTATGCAATTTTTTCATTTAGCGATCGCCGTTGTTTCCGTAGCGCTGTTTTGCCTATACAGTCCATTTAATCAGCAACAGAAATTTCTCTTCTCTTTTGGATTTTTCCCTTTTTATGAATATATGATAATTTCCCGGAATTATGCGTTTAGTATGCTATTTATTTTTGTTTTTTGTACAGTGTTTTCGTCAAGGAAAAAAACTTATATTTACTTAGCGATTTTATTAGGTTTACTGGCAAATAGTAGTGCCTATGCCTTATTTGTATCATTTGCCCTCTTGTTAACTCTGCTAGGAGAATTTTGTTTTGACACTGAACATCGCCAGGATTATTTTAGTCATAGTCAGAAATACGATTTATATTTAAGTATAGGAATTATTATATTTGCCTTCATTTTATCAGTTTATATTATTAGTCCTCCAGCAGATAGTTATCTTCATGGTGGTTTAAATGGCGGATGGGTAAATCAACTAGATTTTCGGCATTTACTCAGAAGTATCGGCAGATTATTTGGTGGTTATTTATTAATAATTCCCACACACAAAAGATGGCTAGATTTAATTATCTGTGGTGCTATCGCTTTATTTATATTCGGTTTATCAATAATTAAGTTATCCAAAAAGCCTTGGGCGTTGTTTTTCTACATTACAGGTAATACTATAATATTGACATTTACATATTTGAGATTTCCAGGTGCACCCCGACATTATGGACATTTTTATTTAATTCTGATGGCGGCATTATGGTTAGGAGGTCAGTCGAAAGAATCACTATTTTTAATTAATAAAATTCAGATTCCAGCTACAACAATTAAATGGGGTGAGAAATGGCATCATATTGCTTTAATGGTTATCCTTTATGTGCAGTTTTTGGGCGGAATTGGCAGTTTTGCTAAAGAATTTTTTATCCCATATTCAGCCAGTCGTGAAACAGCTAATTATTTACAACAGTCTCAGTTAGATCATAATTTTATTGTTGCTAGTCGAGATGCTAATATGGCGGCATTATCTGGCTATCTTAACCGTAAATTATATTATCCAGAACTACAGAAGCTGGGAAGTTTTACACTGTTTAAAGCAGGTCGTGAACAAGTAGAACAGCCTGAAATTTTAACGCAAATTACTACTTTATTAACCACCGAACCGGAAAGCCCCAAAATTTTGCTAATTTTAAATAAAAAACTGGATACTAGTCACCCAGATTTAAGGATTATTCCTCTGAAAAGTTTTGAGAAAGCTTGGGTAGATGATGAACGATATTATCTTTATTGGGTAACACCAATTTAATATCAGGATGCAGACAAAGAAGCCCACTCTCAGCTTCCCCCGTTCGCCCTGGGCGTTTCCGAAGGAAAAGTTCATCCGGTGGAAAACCCTCCTTAGTGGGGACATCGTGTTTTTCTTGACTTACAGCCTGAGTGACGAGAAGATTAACAGGTGTATAATTAGCGCGTCTCTTCTGAAATGAAAAGATAAAATTTAAGACTATCCAGCTTTCTGTACCTAGATAAAGAGCATTATGTGGCAAAAAGATAAAAAAGATAGTGCAATACTCAGTCTGGCGTTATTACTGTCCTTGGCGACTACTCCCATGGCAGCACCTTTGTTCGTGCCGACACCAGTGCTGGCACAATCTGCCACTGAAGCTGACTCATTTCCACTACCAGAAACGGTGGAAGATGGGACTACGGTGCGGATTGATGGTTCTATAAGTTTGGCTGCAATTAACCAAAGTTTAAAGCAAAGTTTTGAGCAACAGTTTTCGGGTACGAATGTAGAAGTTGCGGCTAATGGATCTGATGTCGCAATATCGGCTTTAGTCAATGGTACTGTTGATCTTGTGGCGATCGCTCGTGGTTTAACGGCGGAAGAACAAGCACAAGGTTTACTACAAGTAGCTTTTTACAGAGAAAAAATTGCCATCATTGTCAGTAATGATAACCCTTTTCTCGGTAATTTGACTGATCAACAATTCGCCGACATCTTCCAGGGAAAGATTACAAATTGGTCAGAAGTGGGAGGAGACGACGTTCCGATTCGATTCATTGATCGCCCGGAAACCAGCGATACCCGCAATACCTTTCGCACTTATCCGGCTTTCCAAGATGCAGAATTTACCACAGGGGCTAATGCAACCCAAGTAGCAGTCGATGACACCGCAGCCATTGTTGAGCAATTAGGTAATGATGGTATTAGTTATGCAATGGTTCATCATGTGTCGCAACTGCCAAATGTGCGGGTGATCCCCATTAATGAAACTTTGCCAGATAATCCTAATTATGAATATTCCCAGCCTTTAGTTTACGCTTATAGGCAAAACCCTAGCCCCAATGTCATCAGTTTTCTCGGTTTTATTCTCGGTTCACCAGAACAGCAAGCTATAGAAACAGCTAGAACCGAAGCGGCGATCGCCATTGCTGAAAATCAAGCACAACCACCAGTTACTCCTACCCCCATTGCTGAGACTGCACCCGTTACACCGCAGCCTCCAGACACCCCTGTGATTCCTGACGAAATACCTTTGTGGTGGCTTTTGTTACCTGTGGCAGTAGTACTAATCTTACTCATATGGGTTTTCCGATCGCGCCTTCAGGTAGAGGGTGAAAATAAAACACCAAACAACCCTGAAGCCTCTGGAGAAGAGAAGCATGATGATTCTGATCAACCTTTAACCGAGGCTGCTTTAACAGCAGGTACTGGATCTGATATGGATTCAATATTAGCAGGGGAAAAAGTCAATGACTCTGATCCCAAAATAGCCTCTTTTGAGACTAAGGAATCACCCTGGGATATCGAAGCACCAGCATCGGTGGTTAATGTTCCCTACCCTAAATTATCTTCTAAATTTGTCCCTGAAAAACCCCAGGAAGAATCAGATTTAGCTGGGGAAATGGAAGCCGCCGCAGCTAGTTTGTGGTCTGACCCAGACGATGATCACAATACACCAGAATCAAGTATTGCTGAAGAATCAGATTTAGCTGGGGAAATGGAAGCCGCCGCAGCTAGTTTGTGGTCTGACCCAGACGATGATCACAATACACCAGAATCAAGTATTGCTGAAGAATCAGATTTAGCTGGGGAAATGGAAGCCGCCG